>NZ_JBSQOT010000014.1:0-48164 GCF_055117995.1 Deferrivibrio sp.
TCATCTTTGTTTACAAACATAAAATCCTCCTTGCCTTTATTTTACCTGCTCTGTTAACTTTTTGCAAAGAGGATTTACACAATTCTTTGGACAGGGCCTATACTTTTTTACAAATAAGTCAATGTTTAGTTCTAACAGAAGACTATTTATAGATTTTTAGTTCTGTGTGGGAACTATTTTTAGTTAAATCAAACATATTTTCGGTTTTAAAGAAAAATAGACAAAGCAGATTAAGCCATTTTCACTGTTATAAATATTTTTCCCACTCAAAATTTTCAATATTTCGCTTTGCAGAATCAAACTCAATACCTACAAGATAAATTTCAGAATACTCCTTGTAAATAGGCGAATTCTTATATTTTAGGGCGTAGTTTTTACTCTTAATTTGTGATAATGCCTCACCTTTCTGACCGTCAACCTTAAATTCAAGAATGTATATCTTGTCTTTGACAAAACAGGTCAAATCAATCCTGCCCTCATTTGTGACATCCTCACCAATTATCTTTATACCCAAAGAGGCAAGGTGAACATAAATTATACTGGAATAAAACCCTTCAAATTGGTCCAAATTGTTTTTTGAAAAATTATTGTATGGTATAGATGCAAATATCGATATGAGACTCTCTTTAAACTTATCAAGCTCAGCAGACAAAAGTGATTTCATCAGCGGCTCTTTTTCTGAAACATCTCCATTTAACAGATATCTGATTACATAATCGTTAAAGGAAATCTGAACCTCTTTGTTAGGTATTTTTAACGTATATTCTATTGTGTCCAGTATCTCATTTGTTATCATTTTATCTATTGTCAGGTAACCTGATTGATATAATATAACTTCAATATCAATATGTTCTATATCAAAAGTGGATAACAACTTGTCATCTACCTTTAAATCAGACAACTTTGGCAAAAAATAATTTCTTTGTTTGAGCAGCTTTATCAAAAATGACGGTGTACCGGTTTCAAACCAGTAGTTTCTATACATATGTCCGCTCGCTATAAACTGCAATATGTCAAAAGGGTTATAAACATTGTCCTGAAGAAAATTGTAACCATTGTACCAGATTTTCAATTTTTCCATATCCACACCTTCAAGATATGGCATAAATGTTGTCTCAATATCTTTCTGCGTGTATCCGCATATATTGCCGTATTTTGGATTAAGGGAGATATCTGTCAGCATGTTAAGGCCGCTAAAAATAGATGCTCTTGAAAATTTGCTAACACCAGTCAGAAATGCAAAGCGGATGTAGGCGTCACTCCCTTTTATAACAGAGTATAGACCTTTTATAAACTCTCTGTGTAATTTTGCCTGCTCCAAATTATCAAGCACATCCAAAATAGGCTTATCATATTCATCAATTAAAACAACCACTTTTTCATTATATTTGTCATGGGCTAATTTTATCAGCTCTTCAAAACAAATTGCAGAATTGCCACTTTCTTCGCATCTTACACCCAATCTTTCCTGATTAAATTTAAAAATTACTCTTGCCTTATTTTCCAAATCTTCAAGAGTTTGTAGCTTTCCATCCCAGCTTATCTTGATGACAGGATACTTTTTGCTCCAGTCCCATTTGTCATAGATATATAGCCCTTCAAAAAGCTCTTTTCTCCCCTCAAATATCGACTTTAATGTGTCAAGAAACAGCGACTTACCAAAACGCCTCGGGCGGGATAGAAAAATGTATGTATAGTCATTTATCAGGTTATAGGCATACTCTGTCTTATCGACGTAAATGTAGTCACCTTCAATTATCTTATCAAATGTCTGAATCCCTATCGGCAGCTTTTTCATATGAATATTTTACTTTTGAAATCCGCTGTTTGCAAGGGGAATGTTATAAATTTAAAAAGACCCGGACGTTTTTTTGCGTCCGGGAAAATCTATTTACTTTAAATTATCTACCACCTTGAATTCACAGCCAGTTGATGCTTTGATATCCTCAAGACTTGAAAATGGTGAAATTTCAATAAGTGTTAAACCATTAACTTTATCTACCGTAAATACCCCTTTTTCTGTCACTATCATATCTACCACATTTTTACCGGTTATTGGCAAAGTACATTCATTTAAAATTTTGGGGCTTCCGTCTTTTGCTGTGTGCTCCATCATAACTATAAGTTTTTTCACCCCCGAAACTAAATCCATTGCTCCGCCTGGCCCTTTTACCATTTTGCCGGGGATTACCCAGTTTGCAAGGTCGCCAAATTTACTTACCTGCATGCCCCCCAAAACAGACAGGTCAAGATGCCCGCCTCGTATCATTGCAAATGATTCAGAAGAGTCAAAAAAGCTCGCCCCTTTGATGTATGTTACAGTCTGCTTCCCTGCATTTATAAGGTCTGCATCAACTTCATCTTCATTTGGAAATGGCCCAATTCCAAGAAGCCCGTTTTCTGAATGAAGAATTATATTGATATCCTCAGGTACAAAATTGGCTACAAGTGTAGGCATTCCAATACCAAGATTTACATAATAGCCGTCTTTAAGCTCTTTTACAATTCTTCTTGCCATCCATTCCTTTTGCTCATTAAAGCCTTTTGCAGAAATAGTCCCCGTATTAACAGTCCTTTGTTCGATAGGCTTTTCATAATTTGTACCAAGTACAAGTCTGTCCACATAAATCCCTGGCAGGTGAATACAGTGAGGGTCAAGTTCGCCCACTTCGACGATTTCTTCCACTTCAACAATTGTAAGCTTTCCTGCCTTTGCACAAGCCTCATTAAAATTATTGGCAGTCATCCTAAACATTACATTGCCAGATCTGTCAGCCTTCCACCCCTTTACTATTGAAAGGTCTGCCACAATACTTTCTTCCAGTACATATTCCTTACCGTTAAAAACCTTTACCTCTTTATCTTTAGTCAAAATTGTGCCATAGCCTGTCCTCGTGTAAAATGCAGGGATACCCGCACCGCCTGCTCTAAGCTTTTCTGCCAGAGTCCCTTGAGGTGTTAACTCAAGTTCGAGCTCACCATTTAAATATTGCTGCTCAAAAATTTTATTTTCACCCACATAAGAGGAAATCATTTTTTTAATCTGCCTTGTCTGAAGCAAAAGTCCAAGACCAAAATTATCGACCCCAGCATTATTGCTAACAAATGTCAAATCTTTTACTCCACTGTCCCTTATAGCAAGAATCAATTTTTCAGGGATCCCACAAAGACCAAATCCACCTGCAGCAATAGTCATCCCGTCTCTCAAAACACCTTCCAGTGCTTTTTCAACTGTTTCATAAACCTTATTTGCCATAATCAAACCCTCCTATAAAAGCTCAAGCAATACGGCAACAGCTTCCCCGCCACCTATACAAAGGGTAGCAAGTCCGTATTTTTCCTTTCTCAAAATCATCTCATTCAAAACAGTCACCACAAGCCTGCCACCGCTAGCCCCCACCGGATGACCAATAGATACTGCCCCGCCATTTACATTTACTTTATTGATATCAAGTCCAAGCTTTTTTATGGCAAAAAGCGGTACGGCAGAAAAAGCCTCGTTTATTTCATAAAGACCTATATCGTCTTTTGACAGTCCTGTTTTCTTCCATATCTTTTCGATTGCACCAACAGGGGCTTCACCAAAATCATCAGGATGTATGCTGTTTGTAGAATAGGCTATTAGTTTTGCCTTTGGTTTCAGATTATATTTCTTTACAGCTTCAGATGAGGCAAGAAGCACTGCAGCAGCTCCATCATTAATTGTGGAAGCATTGCCTGCCGTAATAGTACCATCTTTTTTAAAAACAGGGCGCAAGGTTGGCAATTTTGATATATCCCCTTTAAAAGGCTCTTCATCTTTATTTACAACTACTTCCCCTTTTTTACTCTGCTTTATTACCGGAACAATTTCCACATCAAATCTGCCTGACTCAACAGCCTTTTGTGACAGTGTATAAGACCTTATTGCGTAATCATCCTGCTCCTGTCTTGAAATATTGTTTTTTGCAATACTCTCCTCTGTAATCTCCCCCATATGTCTGCCGGAATATGGGTCGATAAGGGCATCAAAGACCATCAAATCAAATATCTTACCATCACCCATCCTGTAGCCAAATCTTGCTTTATCAAGGGCATAAGGTGACTGGGACATACTCTCCATTCCACCCGCAATAGCAACCTCGCTGTCCCCCAACATAATTGACTGAGCAGCAAGCATAATTGACTTCATGCCGCTGCCACAAACTTTATTTATTGTCATAGCGTGGGTTTTATCTTTGAGCTCTGCCTTTCTCATCGCCTGCCTTGCCGGAGCCTGACCGCTGCCTCCCATCAAAACTTCCCCAAAGATAACCTCATCAATTGCATCTACATCAATCCCTGCCTTTTGAACCAAACCTTTAATTACTGTCGCGCCCAAATCCGTAACGTGCACATCAGCCAATACACCACCATATGATCCAAAAGGTGTCCTCACGCCTTCTACAATATAAACTTCTTTCATAATTTACCCCCTATAATTTTTAATATGTAAGGATTTTGCAAAAACCATGCCTGTTTGCGCGAACAAATTTTAGCATTGTTTGTCAGCAAGTTGAAGATAGTCTATCATTTTCTTGAGTTACATTTGGTTCAAAAATATAGATTTTATACAATTTAAGTGATTTAAATATAATTCATTCGAACCGTTTTTAAATCAGCTGATTTTGTGTTTTTTCAGCAGCCTTACTACCTTTGTCTGGGATAAATTCAAGTTTCTGGCGATGTTTCTTGTGGTGCCATATTTTTTCTTCGCTTTCAGAAGAATATTCTTTTCAAACTGGTTAATCTGGCCTTCAAAATCAAGTTTGTCCCCTTTAAAATCCTCTGCAAAAATTTCATTGAGGTCAGACAATGTAATATTGTTTGACCTGGTAGTCACCACAAGTCTTTCAATTGTATTTTCAAGCTCCCGAACATTCCCCCGCCAGGTGTGAGCTTTAAAATATTCTATTACGCTTTCGGAAATATACTTATAAGTATTATATTTTTCATTAAACTTTTTAATAAAATACTCCGTCAAAACCGGAATATCGTCTGCCCTTTCTCTCAAAGGGGGGATATTTATTGGAATAACATTAAGTCTGTAATACAAATCTTCTCTAAAACTCCCCTCATTTACCAGAGAATAAAGATTTTTATTTGTAGCGGCAATTATTCTCACATCACTTTTTATTGATTTTGTACCTCCGACCTTTACAAATTCCTTTTCCTGAATAAGGGTAAGTACCTTTGCCTGGACATTGAGGGAAAGCTCTGATATTTCATCAAGAAATATCGTTCCGCCTTGCGCTGCTTCCACAAGCCCCTTTTTCCCCTTGTTGCTGGCTCCAGTAAACGCTCCTGATTCGTAGCCGAAAAGCTCCGACTCGATGAGGCTCTCAGGTATTGACGCACAATTGATTTTCAAAAATCTGCCATTTTTTCTCTCACTCATTTTATGGATAAGCCCTGCGAGCAAGCTTTTGCCTACCCCTGACTCACCTGTAATCAAAATATTTGCATCTGTGGGTGCCACTTTCATCGCCATATTAATTACACTGTTCATACTGCTGCTGGTAGTAATTATATCGTATTCCTGAAGAGCATAATCTCTCAGGGTATCTTTATCCACAACATCTGTGTAATTTATAACTGTTAAGTCCCATATCGTATTTACTACATACTTTAGATTGCCGGATTCATCAAAAATTGGCCTCCCCTTTACAAGGAAATTTTTCCCCTTGCTTGTCCTGTACGTCACGGTAGCAGGTTTTTTATTTTCAAGGACAAGTATACTGGCTGAGCCGCTGAAATATTTATAATTATTTACCAGCTCATACAATGTTTTTCCTTCAAGCTCTCTCAATGAAAAACCGGACATCTCTTCAAAAGCTTTGTTGACCCACAAAGTGCGCCCTTCATGGTCAACAAGATACACACCGTTGTAAATATTATCCAGAATGATTTTCAAGATGTTTAAATCAGGACTTTCCATAATTTACAAAAAGATTAACAGAGCCTTTATCTTCCCTCTTGCTTTTATAAAGCATATCATCGGCAAGTTTTATAATTTCCACAATATCCATTGTTTTATCACCCTTATCAAGCAAAACAGCGCCTCCGCTTGAAGTCACTTCCTTTTCCAGGTCAAATTCGTCGGACAAATCTTCCAATGTTTTGTTTATCTTGTTATGTATAATTTTTATTTCATCAGCGCCTTTGTTGGGAATCAACATATAAAATTCGTCACCGCCAAACCTTCCGATAACGTCGCTTTTTCTAAACCTTTCCTTCAAACTTTTTCCTACCCTTCTCAAAAATTCATCCCCCACAAGATGGCCGAGGGTATCATTGACAATTTTAAAATTATCAAGGTCAAACATAATAAAATAAAAAGGCTGTTCATACCGCCTGTGTCTGTTTAAAAATATTTCAAGATGCTCATACAGGCCATTTTTGTTAAAACATCCTGTCAAATCATCAATTTTTGACTTCATTCTGATAAATTCACTGTCATATATCTTTCTGATGGCTATTCCTGCTTTAAATGAAAGCTCCTTGATAAAGTCAAAACTCACACCTTCAGCAAACCTCTCAGGCGATTTGCAATAAATATTAAGACTGCCTACCAGCTTTTCATTCTCAAAAATCGGACTAATCAAGTAAGAGCCCATCTCAGGGTAGAGGTCAAACTCACTTATCAAATTCACCTTGTTGTTGCCGATATAAGGTTTCTTTTTTAAAAAGAAATATTTAAATACACTCGTATCGCAAAACTTTATGCGGCTGTAATCTTTTTCCGCCCCAAAACTCTCAAAATTAAAAACATCTTTGTTGATACAAAGAAAAACTTTGTCCAGTGAAAATATATCTTCCAGGTAGCTCAAAGGTCTTTCTTCTATATCTTCCAGCTTGCGGGACATCAGAAATGCATACTCTACCACTTTAAAGCCCCTGTGCTTGATTTCATTCTCTTTGATAAGGCCTAAGATACCTTCCAGTTCGTTCTTAAGCTCGGAATTTTCCTTTAAAATCGTGTTGAGTCTACTCATTTCACCTCTCCTAAGTTGGCAGCTATCGAACTGTTTGCCTCAAGATTTACTTCAAGCTGAAGAATACTTTCCATAATCTTTTTTACTTTTTTTTCCACATCACCAACAATATTGTTATCTGATTCAACTACCAGTTCATCGTGAATCTGCAATACAATATGCGCATCTTTATCTTCAAGAAAATTTTCAATCTCAAGCATGGCAAGTTTTATTGCGTCAGCAGCCGAACCCTGCAAAATGGAATTTAAAGCCATCCTTTCAGACCGGTTTCTGAGCACCTGATTTTTGCTCCGTATTTCAGGAAAAAACCTTTTTCTTCCAAGTACTGTTTTTATGTATCCAAACCTGCCGGCCTCCTGTATAACCTGTCCGATATATTTTTTAACGCCCGGATATGTTTTAAAGTAAGTTTCAATAAATTCCTTTGCATCCGCCTGACTTACCCCGGTATCTCTTGCAAGGCCAAAGGGGCTCAAACCATAAAGTATTCCAAAATTTACTGCTTTTGCAATTCTTCTCAAATCCCCCTCAATTTTTTCTTCAGGGAGTTTGAAAATTTTCGAGCCGGTAATTCTGTGAATGTCAAGATGCTGTTTAAACGCAGAAATCAAAGTCTCATCCCTTGAAAAATGCGCAAGAAATCTCAACTCAATCTGTGAATAATCAAGAGAAATAAACTTTTTCCCTTCTTCAGCCACAAAAGCTGACCTTATCTTTTTCCCCCAACTCCCCTTTAGAGGGATATTCTGCAGATTAGGGTTGTTAGAAGAAAACCTCCCCGTAGCAGTCCCAGTCTGCTTGAATTCTGAATGAATTCTGCCGGTATTATTGTCGATATATTCAGGAAGCTTTGAAGTGTATGTATTTAAAAGCTTTGTAAGCTCACGATACTCAATTATATCTTCGAGAAGTTTCTTGTGGTGCTGGTTTACAATAACCATATTTCTTAAAGACTCTTCATCTGTGGAAAATCCTGTCTTGGTCTTTTTAAACGGAGCAAGCTTCAGTTTATCAAACAAGACTTCTCTTAATTGTTTAGGGGAATTAATGTTTATAGACTCACCCAGCGCAGCGTATATTTCCTCTTCTTTTTTCAGCGCCTCAGAGGTTATTTCCTCATTTAATCTATCAAGCACTTTTGGGTCCAATTTTATCCCATTTTTTTCCATATTCGCTATGACCTTAGTCATAGGCAACTCATATTTAAAATATATATCATAAAGATCGTTAGTTTTGCACAGCTCTACTTCCTCTTTTGCCCTACATTTAAGTTTCGAAATAAAATCTTCCAGTTTTTCATCTTTGTTTAGGCCAATACCGCCACTATCTGGGTTATTGAGCCATGAAATAATCAGCAAATCAAAAACATCATCTTTATAAAATTTCGTTTGTTTATAAATATTTTTAATGTCGTAACAATATTTGATATCTTTATCAAAATCATTTGTAATTAAAGTCTTTTCACTGTCAGCAATATATATCTTATCATTCAAAAAGAGTAATATCTTCTCATCAAACACATCTTTTTTTTCTTTTTTATCTGAAGCACCGAATATTCTTTTATATAAACTATTTAGCTCAAGCTCTCCAAATATACTTTCAAGCTCCCCTTTTGTTTCATATTTTTCAAGTTTGTCAAGCAGCTTAAGTCTTGCAATTTCCCTGCTTAAAAATGCAAGCTCTCTATCTTTTACAAGTTTATCTTTTATGCTCCCTTTGATATTTTCAATATTTTCATAGACACTATCAAGACTACCATAATCCTGAAGAAGTTTGATTGCGGTTTTTGGCCCCACACCCTTAACGCCCGGGATATTGTCAGCAGAATCTCCGCAAAGGGCAAGGTAATCAAGAATTTTATCGGGATAAACCCCAAGCTTTTCTTTTACCCCTTCCTTGTCAATCAAGTCCCCTGTCTGATAATCAAGAAGCTTGATTTTTGAGTCAACAAGCTGCATCAAATCTTTATCTTTTGTCACAAGATAGACTTCACCTTCACTTTTCATAGCAAGAGTGTAAATAATATCGTCGGCCTCAATCCCATCTTCACAAAACACGTCAAAGCCAAGCAACACAAGAATCTGCTTTATCTTTTCCACCTGAGAAATCAAATCTTCAGGTGTAGAAGGTCTGTTTGCCTTGTATTTTTCAAGCATTCTGTGACGCTCAGTTTCCCCTTTTGAGTCAAATGTTATATAAATCTTTTCAGGCTTAAATTTATCTTTGATGGTAAGTATTGTATTTATAAATGAATGTATAAGGCCGGTAGGTTCGCCTCTTGAGTTTGTAAGGGGTGGTACTTTGTAATATATTCTGTAAGCTATGGAATGCCCGTCAACAATAATAACGGCCATTTTATTTCAACCTTTTCAGTACTGAATTTGCATGGGCATCAAGCCCTTCGGCTTTTGCTATTTCCACAATATTATCCCCAACTTTCTCAAGGGCATATTTATTGAAATTAATTATACTGGAACGTTTTACAAAATCATACGTACCAAGAGGGGAGAAAAATCTCGCCGTACCATTTGTAGGAAGTGTATGATTTGGACCTGCCAGATAATCCCCAACCGCCTCCGGAGTGTACTCGCCCAAAAAAATTGCACCGGCATTTTTTATCTTGTTTAGATATTCAAAAGGGGTTTTGACATATAGCTCAAGATGCTCAGGGGCAATCTCATTTGCAATGTCGCAAGCCTCATCAATATCTTTCACAACAATAATAGCGCCAAAATCTTTCAGGGACTTTTCAGCGATATGCTTTTTTGGAAGCAGCTCAAGCTGCTTGTCAATTTCTACTGCAATACGCAGAGCGAGATTTTTATCATCAGTGACAGTAATAGCAGATGCAAGCTCATCGTGCTCTGCCTGAGAAAGCATGTCTGCTGCAACATATTCAGGATTTGCATTGCCATCAGCGATAACAAGTATCTCACTTGGACCTGCAATCATATCTATATCGACACTGCCAAACACTATTTTCTTGGCAAGCGCCACATAAATGTTTCCAGGCCCGACAATCTTATCAACCTTCGGGACTGTCTCTGTGCCATATGCAAGGGCAGCAACTGCCTGGGCACCACCCAACTTGAATACTCTATCCACCCCCGCAAGATATGCGGCGGCAAGCACAACTTCGTTTAATTTGCCATCCTTTGCCGGAGTCACCATAATAATTTCTTTTACACCTGCCACTTTTGCAGGCAGAATATTCATCAATACTGTGGATGGATAAGTTGCTTTTCCACCAGGCACATATACCCCTACTTTTTCAAGAGGTGTCACCTTCGCACCCAATATACTTCCGTCAGCTCTTTCATACATCCAGGTCTTTTCCAGCATATTTTTATGATATTCTGTGATATTATTTTTGGCCACGTTAAGAGATATTCTCAATTTCTCGGGCAGATTTTCATAGCATTTTTCCAGAAACTTCTTATCCACCTCAAATCCGTCACTTATATCGGTATTGTCAAATTTTTTTGTAAGCTCAACAAGGGCTTTATCTTTCCCCTCTTTTACCTTGTTTAAAATTTCCATTACTGCGGGAAGATATTGCTGGTCAAAAATATTTCCTCTATCAAGAATTTTTTTTATTTTTTCAGACTGTATATTTATAATAAGCTCTTTCATAATGCCTCCGATAAAAGTATCAGGTATGATTATTATACATATTTTTTGAAGTTTACAAAGAGATAATTCATGTTGATTAGGTTTTAATTTATCTTTATAGTTAAAGTTAGGGGTGATGTATGGAAGTTATCAAATTTGCTGCAGAAAAAATTGCAAACGCCAACCTGCTGATAATGACAGCCGGCGCAGGCATAGGTGTGGACTCGGGGCTGCCAGACTTTAGAGGGGAAAAGGGCTTCTGGAATGCTTATCCAATGTATGAAAGATTAGGACTTAGCTTTTACGACTGTGCAAACCCGATTCATTTTGAAACAGACCCACACTTTGGCTGGGGATTTTACGGACATAGATTGGAGCTTTACAGAAAAACTACTCCTCACGATGGATTTAACATAATGCTAAACTGGGGCAAAAATATTGCAGAGGACTATTTTGTGGTCACTTCAAATGTTGACGGGCAATTTCAAAAGGCAGGTTTTGACCCTTTTAAAATTTATGAAATTCATGGCTCTATCCATCATCTTCAGTGTCTTGCTCCCTGCTGTGATGCAATCTGGGAAAACAATGAAAATATTCAAATAGATTATGAAACAATGCGAGCCAAAAACATCCCAAAATGTAGATTTTGCGATCGCGTGGCAAGACCAAACATTTTGATGTTTGGAGATTACTCATGGCTGCCTCAGCGCTCCCACGAACAATCGGACAGGTTTGATAATGTTATTCAAAATGCTTCCGGCAAAAATATTGTTGTTGTGGAAGTGGGGGCAGGTACTGCTGTGCCATCAATCAGGTATACAAGTGAAAGGTTAGGCAGACGAGACAATACAACAGTGATAAGGATAAATTTAAGAGAGTCACAAATTGCTGGAAATCATATTTCCATCCCGATGCGAGGACTTGAAGCACTGAAAATGATTGACGAAGAATTAAATGGATAACACACAAAAAATAACATACAAAGGGATTTTAAAATTCTGGCTCCCCCTTGCATCCACATGGCTAATGATGGCCTTTGAAGGCCCCTATCTTGCGGCAATAATTGCAAGACTGCCTCAGGAAAAGTTTAATTTGGCAGCATACGGAGTATCTTTTGCATTCGGACTTGTGGTGGAAGCCCCAATTATTATGCTGATGAGCGCTTCCGTTGCACTTGTAAAGGGGGTAAACAGTTATTACGATTTGAGACGATTTGCGCTGTGGCTTAATATTGCCCTTACTTCTGTTATTTTAATTATTTGCATCCCCGATATCTTTTATTTTCTTGCCATAAATATGTTAGGTCTTAAATATGAAATCGCAAAAACGGCACATCTTGCGACATTACTTCTTACCCCATGGCCAGGCTCAATCGGCTATAGAAGATTTTATCAGGGGATCTTAATCAAGTATGGCAAAACAAAATATGTGGCATTCGGGACAATATTCAGGCTGACGTTTATGTCTATAAGTGCATTTACAATGTACAGCCTTAAAATTTTGCCCGGCGCAGCGGTCGGCACCCTTTCGTTAAGTATTGGAGTAATGGCCGAAGCCATAGCCGTAAGAATGATGTCAAAAAATCTTATAAAAGAGATAAAGGCAAATGATAATGACAGTAATTTGCCTTTTTTATACATTTTAAAATTTTATATCCCACTTGCACTAACCCCTCTTATAGGGCTTGGAGTTTACCCCGCCGTAACTTTTTTTATGGGCAAAAGTATCAATGCAATAGAATCTCTGGCGGTGTTGCCCGTGATAAACTCATTGGTATTCATATTCAGAAGTCTTGGGCTTTCTTATCAGGAGGTAGTTATTGCACTCATTTCAAGAAGCAAAGAAAATTATGTTACCGTCAGGAACTTTGCTGCCATTTTGGGGCTGTTTTGTTTGTTTATGATGGGGTTGATAGCATTTACCCCACTTTCTCATATATGGTTCAGCAAAATTTCAGGTCTTTCAAGGGATTTGGCAGATTTTGCAGTGTTGCCCACATCTATTATGACTATCCTTCCAGCAAGCACCGTGTTGATTTCATTTCAAAGAGGTATATTGGTAAATCACAAACTAACCAACCCTATCACCTATGCCACCGCCCTTGAAGTTGGGCTGATATTGATATCATTAACATTAATGCTTACAAATTCATTGTTTCCGGGTGCAGTAATTGCTGCAATTTCTCTTGTAATAGGAAGAATATCTTCCACATTGTTTTTGTTTTTCTATGTAAGAAAATGTAAAAAATAAAAAAGCGGGTCAAGCCCGCTTTTAAATTATCTGATTAAAGATTTCTGAAATTCCGGATATGCATTTGCGCCGTGCTCATAAAAATCAAGCCCCATAAGTTCTTCTTCCTCAGATACCCTGAATTTTACAAACATATTCAAGATTTTTATTAAAATATATGTTGAGCCAAACGCCCATATAAAAGCTGCCACGATACCGATAATCTGACTCATAATTACAGGCTCAAGGGCATTTGTTTCAAAATTATAGTTAAACATCCCTGCAGCAAGTGTACCCCATGCACCGTTTACACCATGCACAGAAATAGCACCGACAGGATCATCTACTTTTATTTTGTCAAAAAATATTACAGAGTAAACAACGAGAATGCCTGCCACTACACCTATTATTATTGAATAAAAAGGTGTGACATTTGCACAGCCAGCAGTAATCCCCACAAGCCCCGCCAATGCGCCATTTAATGACATACCGATGTCAAATTTTTTGTATTTGAAATAGGTAACAGTCATCGCCGATAATACTGCAGCAGCCGGAGCAAGCGTGGTATTTACCGCTATAAGAGGCAAAGCTGAATCGGCGGCTGTTTCACTCCCTACGTTGAATCCATACCAACCAAACCACAATATAAATACACCAAGAGCTGCCAGAGGTATATTGTGTCCAGGGATAACTCTTACCTGCCCTTTATCACCAAACTTGCCAATTCTTGGTCCTATTATTATTGCCGCAGCAAGAGCAGCCCATCCGCCAACTGAGTGAACAACTGTTGAACCAGCAAAATCTATAAAACCCAATTTTTCAAGCCAGCCGTTTCCATGAAAAAGGCTTCCCCATGCCCAGCTTCCAAAAACGGGGTATATAACCATGGACATAATAAAGCTGAAAAGTATGTAAAATTTAAAATTTGCCCTTTCTGCAATTGCACCTGAGACAATTGTAGCGGCTGTAGCACAAAATACTACCTGAAATATCCAAAAGGCTAAAGTCCAGTTATCTTTCATGTCCCAGTTTGAAAGGAAAAATCCTTCTGTCCCAAAAAAGCCGGTAGTTGTTGCTCCAAACATTATAGCAAACCCTACTGCCCAGAAACCTATTGAACCTGCAGCAAAATCCAGCAAATTTTTCATTATAATATTCAGAGCATTTTTTGACCTGGTAAACCCTGACTCTACCATCGCAAAACCAAGCTGCATAAAAAATACAAGAAATGCAGCTATCAATGTCCAGAGCCAATCGGTATTGGTCTGCACCTGCTTAATCGATTCATCAAGAGATTCAAGTGTAAGCATTTTATCCCCTTCTGCAAAAACGGATGCAGAAAAAATTATCAAATACGCTATTGAAATAATTATTTTCATAACAAACCTCCTATAGACTTGCTTCATTTAATTCATTTGTTCTTATTCTAAGAGACTTTTCCACCGGAATTACAAAGAGCTTTCCATCCCCGATTTTACCTGTTTTGGCAGCACTTGCTATGGCACTTACCACATCATCCTCAAGCTCATCTTTGACAACTATTTCAACAAGGACTTTAGGCACAAAATCTATCGAATATTCAGCACCTCTGTAAAGCTCACTATGCCCCTTCTGCCTGCCATAACCCTTGACCTCATATACGGTCATACCGGTAATGCCAAGCTGACTCAAAGCGTCTTTCACATCTTCAAGTTTAAATGGTTTGATTATTGCCTTGATAAGTTTCATATAAACCTCCTCTATTTTAGTTGAAGGTTTATATGCAAGGACTGTGCCAAAATTTTAGGCACTTAAAGATATTATTTCAAACATAATGAACAACAAACAGGCATTTTACACAAATTATGATTAATTTTTAAGCAATTATCTATTATCAAGCTCCACATATTCTGACAATTTATCCATAAAGCCTGGCAATGCAGATTCTATCCTTATCCATGGGGAAATCAGTCTGACCCCAATAGGATTTTCCGTAAATTCTTGCCAAGCATTTTTTATAGCAATTGCATACGACTCTATCGCCTTAATTTCGTCATGCCTGTCATATTCAAGACCATTTATCTCTGAAAGGGCGTAGTACTGTTCAATCGCCTTTCTTGCCTCCTGAATATATGTGGCAAGAAGAGTCCTGTAAAACGCCTCAGACATTACCACACCATCCTGAACAAGTACCCTGAAGGTCGTCTTGGCAATATCTGCAGCCATCTTCAAAAGCCCTTCGTTGGGCTTTTTGGCATCTATTGTGTTGTGTTTGTGCTCATAAGTATCCATAATTTCAACCTGGCATATTTTATTAAGGTTTACTGACTGATAGATTTCACTCAATATGGAAATTTCAAGCCCCCACGTGGGAGATATTCTAATTGATCTTCCCACATCTGAAATAAATGCAAATTCCCCCGAAAGAGCATATCTGAAATTATCAAGGTAATTTAAAAATTGATTTTCATATCCTACTATCTTTTTTAACGCCCTTACGAGAGGGATATAAAACAGCCTTTTGACCCTCCCGTATAGTTTATCAGTAACTCTTGCATAATAACCCTTTGAAAACCTGAAGTTGAGGTTTCTATTTACAAGCGGATATACCAATCTCGCCACCAGATCTTTTTTGTAGTTTTTTATGTCGCAATCGTGCAGACCAATTACATAGTGTCTGTTTTGAGAAAGAATATACCCAAGCCCCATCCATACAACACGACCTTTACCTGGAATATTGAGGGGGAAATCCTCCTTTAAAAGCTCTTCATAAAGCTCCTGCACTTTCTCACCGTGATTCCACACTATTTTTACTTCCTGAGGCAACACCGACAACCTTTTTTTAACATCCTCAAACTGTTCTCTGTTTGCCTGGTCCAAAGAAAGAACAATTGTCTCTATAAACGGAACATCTTTCAGCTCTTCAATAATCACCTGCATCGCCTCTGTTTCAAATTCCGAGTACAGGGCAGGCAGTAAAAGCGCTATCTTTCTTCTGTCAGTGTATTTCATTATATCTGCTGACAACTTTTCAAAACCTCTGTTTCCAAGGTTTTGCAGAGTAGTAAACATTGCATTTTGATAAAAATCAGCCATTACCTTCCTCCTTCAAAAAATTCATAACAACTTCACACCATCCTTCAGGGCCTATAAATCTGCTTTTTATTGCATTTTTTATTGTAAGAAGCTTTTCATCATAGCTTCCGTCATATTTCTTAATTACAACAGGGTAGTCTACATTGATCAACATGTCATAATCGTTTCCGCTGTCCCCAAGCCCAATGCTTTTTAAATTTCCATTTAAAATACCCTTTATGTATCTTACTGCAACCCCTTTATCCTGACTTTTCCCGACAAGATGGTAAAACCTTCCGCCTTTCAATATCTTATATCCATTATCTTCGCAAATCTGTATAAACTTATTTAGTTCGTGTAAATTTTCAGCAAAAAAAGGGAGTGAAAATTCCCTCTGTTTCAATAATCCAACCCTTGAGATATCCATATTTACCTTTTTTGAAAGATACTCTTCCTGAATATCGAAAATACTTCTAAGAAAAAATTTATCTTTATGACAATCAAAAAAGCCTTTAATCTCCTCCAATTTTTTGCCAAAAACCTTATCATACAACTTTAACTTTTCCGGAAAAAAAACTGCTGCACCATTTTCTACCGAAAAAATAACATCATAATCCAATTCAGCAACAAGAAGCTTCACTTCCGCTCTTGTTTTGCTAGTAACAAACACAATCGGCACATTATTTTGCCTGATAACAGTAAAACACGGCAGCAAATCTTTGTAGGAATACGTAAAATGATCCAGAAACGTGCCGTCAAGGTCGGTGAAAATCACAATATTCATGTAAATATTTTAACATAACTTGCAATTATGTAAAATAAAATTAAATTATCTCGTCAAACTCTTTAACAAAATTACCAAATTCAATTGTGTATATTATAAACAAGCCTACAAAAGCATTGCTTAACGGCATTGTGATTACTATAAACCACAAAATTTCAACTGTTATATTTTTGATAAAATGACCAAATCCGGGGGCATTTTTTATTCTCCACAGCCCATTTAGATAATCTTTTCTAAAAAAAACCGACATCCCGCTTACAAAAAAAGCAAGCAGCAGGATAATAACCAAAAATACCGGCAGATTTTTTGTAAATGCAAAATAGTATAGGCCAACTATGAAAATTATTAAAACAGCCAACATCAACAATGGCTTGTAAACACTATAAAAAACACTGCAAAAAATTGAATAAAAAGGGTTCAGGTTAAATACTTCCACATCAAAATAACTTCTGCTTAAGTAAATTAGAACAGAAATCATAACAAACATGCCCGCACTCATTTTACCTGCAAAATAAAGATACAAAACAGTCCACAAAGGTATTCGTGCTATCAAAAAAGCAATAAATGACAAAGGGGCGTCAGCAAAATATTTTAATACAACAAGCGATTTACTCATCGGCCAGTTCCTTGAGTCTTGCAAGAATATTAAGCGCTTCAAGAGGCGTGATTTCATTGACATCAATTTTTCTAAGCTCTGTCAGAGCCTCATTCTCCTCAAAAATAAGCATTGGCTGAATAATCTTCTGCTGCTTTTGTTGAACATTTGAAGTTTTTGCAAGTTTGGGCAGTCCATCCACGCCAAACTCATTTTTTTCAAGCTGCCTTAATATTTCATCACTTCTTACAATTACCTCATCAGGCAAACCTGCAAGCTTTGCCACATAAATACCATAACTTCTGTCACTACTGCCTTCAATAATTTTACGCAGAAAAATTATCTCATTTTTCCATTCTTTTACTTCTATTGTCAGATTTTTTGCTCCATGATTTACAATAGGAATATCTGAAAGCTCGTGATAGTGTGTGGCAAATAACGTCTTTGCCCTGACTTTGTTCAAAAGATATTCGGAAATTGCCCATGCAATGGACACACCATCGAAAGTAGATGTCCCTCTTCCAATTTCATCAAGGACTACAAGGGATTTGTCTGTTGCATTATTCAAAATATTCCCCGTTTCTACCATCTCCACCATAAATGTGGATTCCCCCTGAGAAATGTTGTCGCTAGCACCAATACGGGTAAATATACGGTCAATCGTACCGATTTCTGCTGATTTTGCAGGTACAAATGAGCCGATGTGCGCCATAATACATACAAGGGCCACCGTCCTGATATACGTACTTTTTCCCGCCATATTTGGACCTGTGATAATCATGAGCCTTGAATCATCATTGTTCAGAAAAACATCATTGGGGACAAATGGCTCATCTATAAACTTTTCAATTACGGGGTGTCTTGCATCTATTATTTTTATCACATCGCTTTCATTTACAATAGGCTTTGTATATCTGTTTGATTGAGCTGTTTCTGCAAAGCTTAACATTACATCGAGCCTTGCAATAAGTCCCGACATAAACCTTATTCTGATGTTATGCTCAAGTATTTTCTCAACAATTTCACCAAAAGCCTGTTTTTCGAGCTCTATCAGTCTGTCTTCTGCCGTCAAAATTTTTTCTTCCAATTCCTTGAGTTTTGCAGTCACATATCTTTCGGCATTTACCAATGTTTGCTTACGTTCAAAATAGGCAGGTACATTTTTGCTTTGGGATTTTGGCACCTCGATATAATAACCAAAGACTTTGTTGTATTTTACTTTTAATGTATTTATGCCTGTCAGGTTTTTCTCTTCTGTCTCAATTTTTGCAAGCTCTGCTCTGCTGTTTTTCCTTAAAAACCTTAATTCATCTATCTCTTTAACATATCCATCCTTTATTGCTCCCCCTTTTTCAATCGTCGCCGGAGGGTCATCGACAACAGCAGTATCAAGAAAGTCATAAACATCTTTTAAATCATCAAAATTGTTGTAAATATCTTCTACAAAAGGGTTGTTTGATTTTTCAAGAGTGTTTTTTATGTCTGAAAGAGGTTTCAAAGAGTTTTTCAGCCATGTCAAATCCGCAGGCGAAGCCTTTTTTGCGGCTATTCTTGTCATTATCCTTTCAAGATCATAAATTTCCTTTAAATAACCCTTTAATCTTAAACGAACCTCTTTATTTAAAAGAAAATATTCTACCAGATTTTGCCTTGTTGCAATTTCTTCAATATCATTTGTAGGTGACATAATGTATAAAGACAGCAACCTTTCCCCCATAGGGGTACTGCATCTGTTCAACACACCGAAAAGTGTTGCATCTTTTCTGCCCGAACTGCTTTCAAAGAGTTCCAGAGTCTTTTGGGCAACCGAATCAAGATATAACTGATTTTCCGTCAAAAAAACCACCGGGCGCTTGAGATTTACATCAATCATCATACTCTTAAGATAACTTATAAGATAAAAAAGCGGCCTCACATAATCATCTTCCGTTATACCGACAGACTTTAGCGAAGAGCCATTGAAGTAGTTAAGAATTTCAGACAACATAGTCTTGAAGTGATAGGTTTTATCTACCTTGTAAAAAGGGATTTTTTCGCCTTTCAGGTTTTCTACTTCCCCTATTATCTCTTTAGGTTTAAACTTGTCGATAACATCATTTAAACTTTTTGAATGAAACAAAAAGAGATCGCCTGTTGAAATATCAGCAACAACAGAATAGTAAAGGCTGTCAGTTTTTGATATTGCCGTAAGAAAGTTGAAATTTGAATTACCCAAAGATTCATCTTCAATAACAGTACCAGGTGTAACAACCCTGACAACACCACGCTTTACAATCCCTTTGGTTTTGGATGGATCTTCAAGCTGTTCGCATATTGCCACTTTGTAACCAGCATTTAGAAGTTTGTTAAGGTAGGTTTGATATGAGTGGTAAGGGATTCCGCACATAGGCGGGCTATTGTCAGAAGACTTGTTTCTGCTGGTAAGGGCAATCCCCAACACTTTGCTTGCCACTACCGCATCATCTTCAAACATCTCATAAAAGTCCCCCATTCTGAAAAAAAGGATGCTGTCGGGAAAATCCTTTTTAACAGAATAAAACTGTTGCATCATGGGGGTAAGTTTTGAATTATCAGTGTTTTTATCCATTGTGAAACCTTTTGTTTATGCAAAATCAAGTGTTTCTATCTGCCCGCACACAGGGCAATATTCAGAATACTCTCCAAAATAATTATTACAACCTGCACATACATATATATCTGATGATTTGAACTTCATTTTCAGCTCTTCAGGTAAAAGGATATCCAAAAGCCTGTTTTTCACAATTCTCTTCTCACCTATATCACTTAAATATCTGACCAATATTTCACGCGCTTTCTCAGAATTGTTTTTCTTTTTAAACATCGATGCACAATATACAGTATAAACAGGATTAGACGTCATCTGGGCTACCTTTCTAAAAATGGCAGATTCAAACTCTTTGAATAAACCCATAGCAAAAAAATCGTTTTCAAACTTTTTCAAGTCCTTTTCAGTTTTTATGACTTCTCTTTTTAACAAATCATCAAAGGTTTCGATTATTTTAGTTTTCTTGCCGGAAGAAAAAACAATGTCATAAAATGCCATATTGGAAGCCCTGTTTTCAGGATATATTTTGAGAGATTTTTTTAATAAAGATTCGTCTTTTTTATCTGTTGCCATATATTTTTCATATAAGATATATGAAAGTTCCTTTGCATAATTATTTTTGGTAATTTTCTGGTATTTTTCAAGAAATTTAAACGCTTCATCATAATTTTTCATAAGAAGATTTAGCTTGTAAATATACTTGTAAACAACAGGAGATTTGTCAATTGCAAGAAGTTTGTTTGCATAATAGAGACTTTTTTCATAGTCCTTGCTCTCTTTGTAGTCTTTTACAAGTTCAAAAAATAAAATTTTGTTAAGCCTGCCATCAAAAGATTTATCACCTACCAGGCTTTCATGTATATGAATTGCCTTTCTGTATTCGCCATTTTTTCTCAACACACTCCCAACAAGGATATATGCTTCTTTAGGAGCGTCAGATTTTGCAACAATACTCTTCAACTCTTCAAAAGCCAGCTGATATTTTTCTTCCAGCAGATAAAGACAGGACTTTATAAAACTTAAAAATTCCATTAGTTTTGCTTACCCTCTGACGAAAGTGGCAGCGTTCTTAACCTTTTTATTTCATTTTCAGAATCAGCCAGTTTTTTCTTCAAAGAATTTATCTCTCTTTTAAGCTTAAACTTATCAACCAATCCAATCAAAGCAGCAAAAACTACACCGATAAATAATCCACCTATAAAAACAAGAATAAGGGGAACTTTAATGGGCTCTTTTGTAAAGAAATAAGAAAACTCCACCATTTGCATGTTAAGATAGCCAAGTATCATAATCGCAGCTATTATTACTACCTTTAAAATATTACTGATCAGTTTCATAATTCCCCCTGTTCTGACAGTGCCTTTTTAAGCTTGTCATAAGTATCGAATATATGTTCTGAAATTACTTTTGTTTCCGCCAGCAGAGGCATAAAGTTTGTATCCCCAACCCATCTTGGAACAATATGCATATGGACATGATCAACCACGCCAGCACCTGCAGGTCTTCCAATATTAAACCCGATATTGAATCCTTCAGGATTAATTATACTTTTCATTGCTTTTACCACAAATTGAGTAAGCCTCATAACTTCAAGGATTTCTTCATTATCCAATTCTTCTATGTTACCTGTATGTTTATAAGGGGTAACCATCACATGTCCATTGGTATAGGGGAAAAGATTCATTATGATAAATGCCTTTTTACCCCTGTAAAGAATGAGATTCTCCCTGTCTTTTGAAATGTCCTCTTCCGGTTTTGTACAAAATATGCAACCTTTATCCTGATGTGTGCCGTCAATATACCTCATTCGCCATGGTGCCCATATTCTTTTAATCCCTGTTTCCTGCATAACATAACCTCTTGCATTCTCTACCATTTTATTTTGCTACAAAATATTTTTTTATTCAACAGTTTTGTGAACAATTTTGATACAACTTTTTTAGTTTATTGACATACGTAACCATTTTGTATACTTTTCAAGAAAAACGGAGAAATTTATGGGGAAAATTTACTCTATTTCAATCAGTGAAAAAAAGGGGACTAAAAAGACAAATGTGAAGTCTGCCCAGATAATAGATGATTATGGGATACAAAATGATGCCCACGCTGGAAAGTGGCATAGACAGATAAGCTTTCTTGCAAAAGAGAGCATTGAAAAAATGGTCAAACTTGGCCTCAATGTAAAAAGCGGCGACTTTGCAGAAAATATTACAACAGAAGGGATTGACCTTTGCAAACTCAAAGTGGGAGAAATGCTGAAGATAAACGATATTGAGTTTACGATTTCTCAAATAGGTAAAATCTGTCACCATAGATGTGCAATCTATTATCAGGCTGGCGACTGCATTATGCCAAAAGAGGGGATATTTGCAAAAGTAAAAGGTAGTGGTCAAATAACTGTTGGTGACAAAATAGAAGTATTGCCCAAGAAAAATTTCTCTGTGGCCGTAATAACACTGAGTGACAAAGGGAGCAAAGGGGAAAGGGAAGATTTGACCGGCAAGGAAATTATAGATTTTCTTAAAAACAAACTTGAACCGTCCTTTATAAGATATGAAATGATTCCTGATGAAAAACCTATTCTTGAAAATATGTTGGCTGATTTTGCAGATTTGCAGTACTTTGACCTTATCATCACAAACGGCTCCACCGGCATCGCACCGAGGGACATAGCACCTGATGTAACAGAAAACGTAATACATAAAAGGTTACCCGGCTTTGAAGAAGCTATGAGGATGGAAAGCTTTAAGAAAACAAAGCACGCCATTGTTTCACGGGCTGTTTGCGGGACAAGAAACAATAGTCTCATTGTTAACTTGCCAGGCTCCCCAAAAGGCGCCATAGAAAACCTTGAAGTAATTATTGATGCAATCCCTCATACGATAAAAAAGCTTCAGGGGGACAAAACAGACTGTGCTGTCAAATAATCCTTTGTTTATTGCAATAGATGGTATTGATGGTTGCGGCAAATCAACCCAGGCAAAAATGCTTGCCCAGTATTTTTCGGATATAGGGCTAAATGTATTTTTAACAAAAGAGCCTGGTGGTACCGAAGTCGGCAATATCTTGAGGAATATTTTAATTTCACAAAAATATCATCTTGATAGCATAAGTGAAATGCTGCTTTATTCAGCAGACAGGCTTGAGCACCAAAAACAGATAATCATCCCCAAACTTGGTGAAAACACTAATGTTATAACAGACAGATTTTTATCATCCACATACGCTTACCAAATTTTTGGCAGAAAACTTGAAAAAAATATACTTGACGAGCTTGTGAAACTGACTGTTAAAATATTTCCTCACTATACATTTATCCTTGACATCAAACCTGAAGTTGCGATTGAAAGGGCAAAAAACAGACTAATTCAGCATGGAAAAATGGAGGAAGAGGGGAAGTTTGAGTCTTTAAAAATATCCTTTTTCGAAGATGTAAGGGATGGATTTTTATGGTATGCAAACAATTTTCCCGGCTGCCATATTATAGATGCAGATAACACAGTAGAAGAAATTCACAAATCCATAAAAAATATTATCAAGATATGAAACTTACCGGATTTAATAGAGAAAAAGAGATTTTCAGGTTGATTTTTGACAGGAAGCAGTTTGCCGGTGCATATATTTTTTCAGGCATTGAAGGGAGCGGAAAACTTATTTTTGCAAAAAATCTGGCAAAAAGTTTGTTCTGCAGTCAAAATTCTTTTTTTTCAGTATGCAGTTGCAATGACTGTAACCTTATAGAAAACAACTCGCATCCTGATGTAATTGTTGTAGATACGGAAAAAAATACAGACTCATCTTCAGGTGAAAGTGCCTCATCTCCAAAAGACTCAATTGGGATTGATACCATCAAAGAGCTCTGCGAGCTTGCATTTTTATCACCATACAGGGGTAGCTACAAAGTTTTTATCATAAACGATGCTCACAAAATGACACTGCAGGCATCAAATGCATTTTTAAAGACACTTGAAGAATCCCCCCAAAATACTTTATTTCTCCTTGTAACTCACTTGCCTGAAAAACTCCTTGCTACCATAAGGTCAAGATGCCTGATTTTCGAATTTGGCAGACTTTCAAAAGGAGAACTTGCAGAAATTTTAAGAGAAAAATTTCCTGATGCAACGCCTGAAGATATTGAATATGCCTGCGACTTATCAAGCGGCTCAGTAAAAAGGGCCATAGAATATATTGAGAGCGCAACACACATTAGAACAAAAAATTTGTATTTTGATGATATTAATGAAGTTTTGGACACAATTTACAGAGTAAACGACAAAGACGGCCTGAAAACTTTATTGGAGCAGTTATATATAAATCTTCTTGAAAAATACAGAGAGGAAAAAAACAATAACTATTTGACTATTTCTAATTATTTACTAAATATGTTAAATATGCTACAGTCCAATATCAACCTTAATATTGCTAAAGCAGATTTGATGATAAAACTTTATGGAGAGTTTAGTGGAAAAAGTTAATGCTACCGGAGTTGTATTTAAAAGGGCAGGTAAAATATATGATTTTCTCACCAATGGAATAAGTTTAAAACGGGGGGACTTTGCCGTAATTGAAACAGAAAAGGGGGAAGACATTGCCATTGTTGTTTTTCCTGACAGAGAAATAGTCCCTGCACAAGGTCAGGAATTTAAAAAAATCTTACGAAAAGCAACCGAGCAGGACATCGAAAATCTCAAAAAAAACAGGGAAGAGGAGCCAAAGGCTCTGGAAGAATGCAAAAAACTTGTTGAGAAAAACGGTCTTGAAATGAAGCTTTTAAAGGCTGAATACACTCTCGACAGGAGTAGAATCACATTTTACTTCACGGCTGACGGAAGAGTAGATTTCAGACAGCTTGTAAGAGACCTTGCCAGGGTTTTTAAAACAAGAATCGAAATGCGCCAGGTTGGAGTAAGGGATGCAACAAAAATCCTTGGTGGTTTTGGGATATGTGGAAGGGAATTTTGCTGCTCAACCTTTTTGAGAAATTTTGACAATATTTCCATAAAAATGGCCAAGGATCAAAATCTGCTCCTGAATCCCGGCAAAATTTCCGGAGTATGTGGAAGACTTATGTGCTGTCTTATGTATGAAAAAGACGGCTATGATGTCGAAGAAGGGGTTGAATACGTTGAGCTTCAGGATTTTGTTGATGAAAATACCGGAGGGAAAATATGAGTAAACCGACTTTTTACGTTACAACACCGATATATTACGTCAATGATGTGCCTCACATAGGTCATGCATACACGACAGTTGCATGTGATGTTATAAGCAGATATAAAAGAATGTCCGGCTACGATGTATTTTTTTTAACAGGGACAGATGAACACGGACAAAAAATCGAGCAGGCAGCCCAACAAAAAAAGCTTTCTCCCAAAGAACTTGCTGACAGTGTGGTGCAGCGATATAAAAATTTGTGGAAAAAATTAAACATATCAAACAATCATTTCATAAGGACTACTGACGAAAGCCATAAAAAGACTGTCCAGGAAGCATTCAAAAAGATGCAGGAAAATGGTGATATTTATCTGGATGAGTATGAGGGATGGTACTGCACCCCCTGTGAAACATACTGGACCGAAACACAGTTGTTAGATGGCAACTGCTGCCCATCCTGCAGAAGGGAAACTACAAAGTTAAAAGAACCAAGCTATTTTTTCAATATGTCCAAATATCAGGACAAATTACTTAAGCACATTGAAGAAAACCCGGATTTTATAAAGCCTGCATCAAGAAGAAATGAAATTGTCGCATTTATAAAGGAAGGGCTAAGGAATCTTTCCGTAAGCCGGGTTTCCTTTAAATGGGGGATACCTGTCCCCAGAGATGAAAAACACGTTATATATGTCTGGATAGATGCACTTACAAATTATATATCTGCACTTGATTACTTTGATTCAAACTCGGACAAAAGAAAATACTGGCCTGCAGATTTTCATGTGGTAGGAAAAGATATCCTCAGATTTCATACGGTCTATTGGCCTACCATGTTGATGAGTCTGGGCGTCCCATTGCCAAAAACGGTCTTTGCTCATGGCTGGTGGACAGTAGAAGGGCAAAAAATGTCAAAATCTCTCGGAAATGCGATAGATCCCAATTGGCTTATAGAAAAATTTGGTGTTGACCCTATTAGATATTTTCTTTTAAGGGAAGTACCTTTTGGGCTTGACGGAGACTTTTCATTTAAGGCGCTTATTCACAGAATAAACAGTGATCTTGCAAACGATCTTGGCAATCTGTTGAACAGAACCTTGGGAATGGTAAAAAGGTATTTTAACGGCCAGATACCTGACTACAAGATGGAAGATGAAATAGATATCGAACTATTCAAAAAGATTGAAGAAACTTTTAATAGTGTTGAAGCTCATCTTAACGAGCTTGCTTTCAACAAGGCTTTGATATCAATTTGGGAGCTTGTGGGAGCTCTTAACAAATACATTGACACTACTGCACCCTGGGCGCTCGCCAAAGACAAAGAAAACAGAAACAGGCTTGAAACAGTTCTTTACACAGCGATGGATGGAATAAGGATACTTTCACTTTTAATTTATCCTTTTATGCCCGATACAGCTCTTGAAATCAGAAAACAGCTTAACATTGACGAGCCTGTTGAAAAATCAAATTTTGATGAGCTTAAAAAGGTGAAACTTTTAAAACCAGGTAAGTCAATTGGGGAAGTAACCCCCATCTTCCCAAGACTTGATGAAAAGGAAATTATTGAAAATATTAAAAATGAAAACAAAAAGGAAGAAAATCAAAAACAGGAAAGTAAAGTCGAACAAATAGATTACAATCATTTTATGACTGTTCAGATTAAAGCAGGAAAAATACTTGAAGCCGAGAATGTGCCAAAGTCTGAAAAACTTCTTAAACTAAAAATTGACCTGGGTGATGAGAAAAGGCAGATTGTTGCAGGGATTGCAAAAAGCTATTCTCCGGGGGAGCTTGTGGGCAAAACAGTTGCAGTGGTGGCAAACTTAAAGCCTGCAAAACTTATGGGTATATTGTCAGAGGGTATGGTGCTGGCTGCAACGGTAGGTGACAGGCACAGGGTATTGGAGCTTCCTGATGAAGTAATGCCAGGGACAATTATAAAATAAGATTTAATAATTATAAACGAGCATGATATTAAATAAAAACACAAAAGAATTTGATGATTATGTTAAGCAACTTGAAATATTAAGCAGCAGAGGACTCTTTTTTACGGACACTCATGCCCATGTCCATTTTAAAGAGCTTGAAAAAACAAATTTTCTTGATACCTGCAAAAAATATTCTGTAAAGAGAATTGTTACCATCGGAATAGACCTTAAAGACTCTGAAAATGCACTGGATTTTGCCACCAAGCATCAAGGGGTATATGCAGCTTGCGGAGTACACCCCCACGATTCATCCAATTTTAAAGTCGTGCAGCTAAGCCGTTTCGAAAATATGTTGAAAAGTGAAAAAACAATTGCCGTAGGGGAAATAGGTCTTGATTACTTCAGAAATTACTCACCAAAAGAGACACAAATAAAAACTTTTTTAACATTTGCCGACCTTGCGGTGTACCATAAAAAACCGATAATAATTCACAACAGAGATTCATCTTCAGACATAATAACCTTTCTTGAGCCCGTTATAAAAAATAACTTTAGTGGCGGCATAATACACTGCTTTAACGGCGATAAAACACTTCTGAAATGGGCTCTTGATATGGGCTTTTACATTTCATATGCCGGGGTTTTGACATATAAAAAGGCAGACGATTTAAGAGAAACTTTAAAATATGTTCCCATCGACAGGCTACTGGTTGAGACAGACTGCCCTTACCTTACTCCTATGCCTTTTAGAAGCCAGAAAAATGACCCATCTTTCATTGTTTTTACCGCATACACTATGTCCGAAATTATAAATAAAAGTATAGAAGAATTAGCAATAATTCTTGAAAAAAATTTTACCAACCTTTTTGGCAAGCTTGAAACATTTTAACTGTTTGTACAGGTGGTTATTTTGAAAATATTAGTTATCGATGATGACCAGTTTAGCAGGGAGGGTCTGAAAAAGATTCTCGAGTCAGAAGGCTTCCTGGTAGATATCGCAAAAGATGGTGAAGAAGGCTTTGAGCTGGCGGATAAGTACCATTACAATCTAATCATTACTGACCTTATGATGCCCATTATGAACGGTATGAAATTTTTGAGCAGATTAAAAAGTATAGGGAATGACGTCCCCGTAATAGTGATTACCGCATATGCCAGTATTGACAATATATTATCGGTTTATGAGCTTGGTGGAATAGAAGTTATGGAAAAACCATTTGAAATTGGTGACCTATTTGACTTGATAAAAAGAATATCATAGTTTATTTTATTATATAAGCTTTTCCAATTATATAAGGAGGTGCTATGATACCTATAAAAAAAATTTTATTCCCTACCGATTTTTCAGAAACTTCAAAGTATGCTATGAATTATGCCATAAGCTTTGCCAAAGAGTTTAAGGCTGAGCTTGAGATTGTTCATGTTGTATTTGATGAATCCCAGATTGTGGCTTTTTATCTCCCTCAAGTTACTTTTCAAAACCTTGATGTGGAACTTGAGGAATCTGCAAAAAAGCAGCTTGACGAGTTTATCTCCCAATATCCTGATCTTAATGAGGTTAAATACAACACTAAATTACTCAAAGGTACCCCTTTTGTGGAGATAATAAACGAGGCCAAAGAATTTAAAGCAGATATGATTGTAATAGGCACCCACGGCAGAAGTGGATTGGAGCATGTTCTTTTCGGTTCTACTGCTGAAAAAGTTGTTAGAAAGTCCCCATGTCCAGTTTTTTCCGTTAGGCTTAAAGACCAAAAATTCAAGATGCCTTAAAAAGGCATCTTTTTTTTCAATCAAATACCCAATTAAAAGTTAAACAATCTTCATCAATCGTTATTTTTTGATTGACATATATGGATATTCATATATACATATATTGTACATTGTTAACTATATTCAATGAGGTGTTTTTATGTTTGATGAATATGCGGATAAATTCAAAGCTTTAGGTCACCCAATAAGGCTCAAGATTGTAGCTGGACTTGCCCAAAAAGAATGCAATGTGACAAAAATGTGTGAGGGGCTCAACCTGCATCAGGCAACAGTAAGCAGACACCTTGCGATATTAAGGTCTGCCGGAATAGTTGAAGGTGTTAGAAGTGGCAGCGAAATTTGTTATCACATAGCAGATAGTAAAATAGAAAAAATAATAAATATTATAGGAGATGAAGCACATGTATAATCTCATTGCATTTGTTGTCTTTTTTCTTGTATCGCAAAATCTTTTTGCATTGACACTTGATATCGACACAGCCAAAAAGATGGCTCTTGAAAACAATAACATCATCAAAGCTTACGAGGAAGAGGCAAAGTCAGCATCTTACACACTCAGTCAGGCTAAAGGAGGATACTTTCCAAAAGTAAGTGTCAGTGAAACGTTTATCTCTACCGATGAGCCTGCCACAGCAGCATTTTCCAAGATGTCACAAGGCAAGTTTGATTTCACTTATTTCAACACTCAGCTTGCAAATCCTGAAAGAGCAGAAAATTTTGAGACAAAGATAGAGATTATTCAGCCTGTTTACATGCAAGGAAAAATCTTTTTCGGTATTAAACAGGCAAAAGAGATGGATAAGGCATATAAATTGACCCTTGAAAGAGTTAAGGAAAATATCCTTCTTAATACTGTCAAAGCATTTTATGGCAAAGGTGTTGCCGAAAAAGCTGTTGAAGCAGTTGAAAAATCTCTTGTCAGAACAAAAAAATATTATGAAATGACTGAAAATTTTTACAAAAACGGAATGATTGTGAAAAGTGATTTGCTGGTTGCCGAATCCTATCTGCTTCAAAATGAGGAAGCACTGGCAAGTGCAAAAAAACAGGTAAATATTGCAGAAAGCCATCTTCAAAGACTACTTAATACTGACGAAAACATCAAGATTGTGTGGGGAGACACAAATATTGTTCAGATACAGGATATTGAAGAATATTTGGCTCAAGCCATACAAAACCGTTCAGACTTAAAGGCAATGGAAAGATTTGCCAAAATAAAAGAATATGAGGTCAAAAAGAGCAAATCGGAATTTTTGCCTGAAGTAGCACTTTTTGCCAACTATAAGATGAATGATGAAAATTTCCTGGGAGATAGCGGTAGCGGACTTACCGCTGGAGTAATGGTAAAATTAAATATCTTTGACGGTATGTCCACAGTAAACAAAATAAAAACAAACAAAAGCAACCACCTGTCATTAATCCACAAATTAAATGACAAAAAACTTGAAATCAAAACAGAAGTCAGAGAAGCCTATTATACCTACAAAGCTTCAATTGAAAGACTTAATGCAATGAAAAAACAAGTTGAAGCCGCCTACAAAGCTCTTGAAATCACTGAAAACAGATTCAAAGAAGGGCTTGCCAAAATAACAGAATTGCTTGACAGGGAATTTGAAGTCAAAGAAGCAGAGCTAAAGCTTGCAATGGCTGAGTATGATGTAATTGTAAGTAAGTCGGAGCTTCTGTTTGCAACCGGTAAAATTAAATAACATCAAGGAGATAAATATGAAAGTAAAAAAGATTTTGGTATTTTTTGCTTTTTTGGTTTTAGTTTCCGCCTGCTCCTCTAATTCAGGTAAGGAAAATAGCAATATTTCAAGCGATGTTTTTAGAGTAAGGGTGGAAAAATATGAGGTAAAGACCCTGGAAACTGAATCCCAGAGGAGTTTTACAGGACAGGTCATAAGTAAAGATACTGTAATGCTTGTTCCTAAAGTTGTGGGATATTTGTCTGAAGTTAAAGTTAAAGTGGGTGATAGGTTTAAAAAAGGGGACGTCCTTGCACAGATTGTTAGTCAGGAACTTCAGGACAAAAGGAAATTTGCAGAAGCATCAGTAATGGAAGCTGACAATGGACTCAAGCAAGCTGAAATAGGTCTTAATATGGCAGAGGCAAATTATAGGCAAGCGTTGGCGCAATATGAGCTTGCGGAAAAAACTTTTAAACGATTTGAAAAATTGTACAGCACTGAAAGTGTAAGCAAACAGGAATATGATGAGGTGTTAGCCAAATACAAAATGGCACTTGAAGGAAAAAATCTGGCTGAAAAAAATATGCAACTTGCAGAAGAAAAGCTAAACCAGGTCAAGATAAAAAAGGCGCAGGCCGAAGCAGCCTTAGACGAAGTCAATACATATATTTCCTATACAAAACTAACAGCGCCATTTGACGGTATAGTCCTGGAAAAGCTAATGGATGCAGGAAACCTTGCCTCATACAGCACCCCTGTGTTAAAAATAGGAACACTTGAAAGCGAAATTGTACTTAATGTCCCTGAAAACGCCTTTCAAAACTTGCAAATAGGTCAAAATGTTCGTGTAAAGATACCTTCCATAAACAAGCAGTTTGATACAAAGATAGTAGAAATCTCAAGAGATATAAGCCCTGCAACAAGGACTTTTACTGTAAAGCTCAAAGCAAATGACAATGAAGTTATACCTGGAATGTATGCGGAAGCTTATTTTGTAAGCAGCAGGACCAAAACTATTCTGGTTCCATCAGACTATATCTTTGAAAGAGGACAGTTAAACTATGTATTTGTTGATAAAAATTCTGTTGCTGAAATGAGAATTGTAAAAGTAGGAAAAACTGATGGAAATATGGTAGAATTAAACAGCGGTATTGAACCTGGTGAAGTGATAGTAAAACCTGTTGAAAACATTCAAATAAAATCTGGGGATATTCTGGAGGCTAAATAATATGGCTGAAATAGACAAAAACAAACTTGAAAAGTGTGATATCAGCCCACAGGAAGAGGTGGAGATAATCAAATATGGGATTGCAGAGAGAATAGCAAAGGCTTTTTTAAAGTCCAAAATTACCCCTCTGCTTGTTATAGCATCCCTTTTTATAGGTATAGTTTCTGTTATCCTTACTCCGAAAGAAGAAGAGCCACAAATTGTTGTGCCGATGGTAGATATTATTGTACCTTATCCGGGAGCGAAGGTTGGTGATGTTGAAAAAACAGTTTTGTCACCTCTGGAAGAGCTGATGTGGGAAATCCCACAGGTTGAATATGTCTATGGCACAGCGATGAACGATGTGGCAATGGTCACAGTCAGGTTTAAGGTTGGCGAAGATGAAGAAAAGAGTATTACAAAGTTAAAAACGAAAATTGACTATAACATAGACAGAATGCCCCATGGCGTAATGATGCCTATTATCAAAAAAAGGTCGATTGACGACGTACCACAGGTAGCAATTACCCTATGGAGCAAAAAATACAACGGATCTGAACTTAGAAGACTTGCAAAAGAGGTGGAAAAGCGGATCAAAGAGACTGAGAATGTGTCAGAAACAACAATAATTGGTGGATACAAAAGGATTGTAAAGGTTGAGCCAGATATCAATAAGCTAAAAGGTTATAATCTCGACCTTTTCAGACTTTACGGCGCCATCTCCATGTCAAACACTTCCCTTAACAACGGTGAAGTTACTGAACAAAACAAAACTTTTTATATTTCGACAGGTGGTTTTCTTGAAAATATTGACGATGTAAAAAATTTGGTAGTAGGGGTTTACAATGGAAGTCCTGTTTACCTTAAAGATGTGGCACTTGTGGAAGACTCAAGCATCGTCCCTGAGCATTATCATTTAATCGGATTTAATCAGAATACAAATCAGGATAAATATGAAGCAGTCACCATCTCCGTAGCAAAGAGAAAGGGTAGCGACTCTGTGGTTGTTGCTGAAAATGTTCTCCAGAAAATAGACAGCCTTAAAGGGTACATTATACCTGATGATGTGTTTGTGTCTGTAACAAGAGATTACGGTGAAACAGCATTGGACAAGGTAAAAACTCTCATTGAACACCTTCTTGGAGCTATAATTGCCGTAATCATTGTAATGACATTGACAATGGGTTGGCGGGCAGGTCTTGTTGTTTTTGTGGCACTCCCGGTAACATTTGCCCTCACATTTTTTGTCTATTATATGTTTGACTACACTCTAAACAGAGTCACCTTATTTGCACTTATATTTGTTGCAGGGCTCGTTGTTGATGATGCAATTATTGTTGTAGAAAACATGGAAAGACATTTTAAACTCGGCAAGGATAATCTAATTCAAAGGGCAATAAAGGCAGTCGGTGAAGTGGGAAACCCTACCATACTTGCAACGATAACTGTTATAGTTGCGATATACCCGATGGCATTTGTCGGCGGACTAATGGGCCCATATATGAAACCTATGCCTATCGGTGCTTCACTTGCAATGATATTTTCGCTTTTTGTGGCCCTTATCATTACTCCATGGCTATCATTCAAGCTGCTTGCTGGCCATTCGGCAAAACATGAAGTAGTACTGGATGAAGATGAGTGGGTAAAAAATACAAAGCTCTACAAACTTTATAAAACCATTTTAACTCCATTGATGGACAAAATATCTTACAGGCTTATTTTTACCGGAGTAATGCTGATGTTGTTTTTCGGTGCATTTTTATTTATCCCGACAAAAAAGGTTGTTATGAAAATGCTACCGTTTGACAATAAAAATGAACTTCAGGTAATAATCGATATGCCGGAAGGTACATCTTTAGAGCAAACAACTGCTGTGGCAATGGAAATAGGAAATTATCTTTCCACAGTCAAAGAGGTTGAAAATTATCAGATCTATGCCGGACTTGCAGCACCTTACAATTTTAACGGGCTTGTCAGACATTATTTTATGAGACAGGGGAATAACGTAGCTGACATACAGGTCAATTTTGTCGACAAAAAATTCAGAAAACTGCAAAGCCATGACCTGGCATTAAAAATAAGAAAACCAATACAGGAAATTGGCAAAAAATACAATGCAAACATAAAAATAGCCGAAGTACCACCCGGACCTCCTGTTTTGTCCACACTTGTAGCGGAAATTTATGGCCCTGACCGGAAGTCGAGAATGGAAGTTGCTTCAAAAGTTAAAGAAGTTTTTGAAACAACTGAAGGTGTTGTAGATGTGGACTGGTATGTGGAAGACGATATGAAAGAATATGTTTTTGAAGTAAATAAAAAGAAGGCGGCACTTACAGGCGTGTCAACCGAAATGATTTCCAAAACCATGTACATTGCCCTTAAGGGGATGAATGCAGGGATACTTCACACGGAACGGGACAGAGAATCTGTTGAAATTAATTTAAGACTGTCTGAAAGAGATAGAAATAAACTCTCATTTATAAAAGATATACATGTTATCTCCATGTCAGGCAAAAGTGTCCCTTTAAGTGAGCTTGTAGAAATAAAGGAAAAGCTTAAAGATAAGGCCGTCTATCATAAAAATTTAATGCCGGTGGTGTATGTTACGGGGGATGTGGCAGGCAAGGTGGAAAGTCCTGTTTATGCAATATTAGATATGAAGAAAAAAATTGACCAGATAACATATCACGGCAAAAAAATAAAACAGTTATGGACATCTCAGCCAAAAACTGACCAGGATGTATCTCTCAAATGGGATGGAGAGTGGCAAATCACATACGAAGTCTTTAGAGACTTAGGTCTTGCTTTTGCAGCGGTGCTGGTGATTATGTACTTTGTGCTTGTTGGCTGGTTCAGATCTTTTGCTACCCCTATAATTATGATGATCCCTATCCCACTCAGTCTGCTTGGTATTATCCCCGGACATTTTATATTTGGTGAATTTTTTACTGCTACCAGTATGATAGGTTTTATTGCACTGGCTGGTATCGTGGTAAGAAATGCTGTTCTTCTCATCGATTTTATAGAAGCTGCTCTTGAAAAAGGCAAAAATATCAAAGATGCTGTCATTGAGTCAGGGGCGATAAGGACAAGACCTGTAATGCTCACAACCGTTGCTGTCATCACAGGTGCACTTTTTATGCTGCCTGATCCAATTTTTGCAGGGTTGGGGATAGCGCTTATTACCGGTGCCGTTGTTTCAACCATACTGACTCTTGTGATAATTCCTCTTAGTTATTATATATTTTATAAAATGTTTATAGAAAAAAAAGGCATAAGGAGGCTTTATGAATACTGAAAGATTAGTCAGAATCTTTGCAGGGGCATTTGTATTAATCAGTACAATACTCGGGCTTGTCTATTCCAAATGGTGGTTTGCATTTACTCTTTTTGTGGGGGCAAACCTTCTTCAATCAGGGTTTACCAAAATTTGCCCTCTCGAGTCAATCCTGAAAAAACTTGGAGTACCAGAAAAATAGTTTATAGACTCTGTAATTTTTGAAGGGGGGGATTTCCCCCTTCAAACAAAATTTTACTGTCAGTTCCATATTGATTTTCTTTGTTCTATATTATAATGTGCTTATACTTAAAAAAAGTAAGAGGGAAAACAATGCAATCAATTTATAGATTATTTTCAAGACACATAGTGGTATCGATTATTTTATTGTTCGTTTTCATTACAACAGGCTATAGCGATGGTTCATCTACAATGCCTGACATCATTTCCGGGAATTTTTTTGCAGAAGGCAGTATTGACTTTAAGGCTATAGCCGTAGATAAATCTGCCAAAACAGCCTACCTATTGAAAATTGAAAATGACACACCTGTAATTATAAAAAGATATACTGACATACTCACCGGTGAGGTAAATGGCGATAAAGCTGTTGAGGGTGACAAAAAAACACCTGAGGGGGTATATTTCACTCAATCTTTTATCCCCAAAGAAAAACTGACACCTACTTATGGCTATGGAGCACTGCCGCTTAACTATCCTAACTTTTATGACAGAATTTTGGGAAAAACCGGACATGGTATCTGGATACACGGAGTTGATGACAGTATAGAGGACAACTCAACTGAAGGGTGTGTCGCACTTAAAAATGGAAACATGAAGGACCTTGTCTCACAAACTGATATTTTAACCCCCGTAGTAATTGCCGAAAAACTAAGATTTTTGGATAAAGACTCCTATGTTATTGAAAAAAACAGGTGGTTAAACTTTATCAAAGGGTTTATTGATGCATGGGAAAAAGGGGATATGGACAAATTTCAGACATATGTCCATACCCGTTTCAAAAATGCAGACAACCAGGATATTTACAAGTATCTTCTTGAAAAAAAACAGCTTGCAAAACTTTATCCTTACAGGAAAATTAACATAGACAATATAAGAATATTTCTTGAAAATGAAAATGAAGGTATGGCTGATTTCAAACAGCTTTATTGTGCAAGCAACATAATTGTCGAGGGGACAAAAAAGCTTTATATATCTGGTGAGCTTGGTGAAAATAAAATAATAGGTGAGTTGTTTTATCCGGACAACTCTTTTGATATGACAAAAAGATATATCGAAGAATTTATAAATGCCTGGTCTTTGGCCTGGCAATCAAAAAACATTGACAAATACAAATCTTTTTATGGCAACTCTTTTTATTCATCCGGAATGGACCTTGAAAATTGGCTAAAAGATAAAGATGAAAAGTTTAAAAAATATGATTTTATAAAGATAGAAATAGATAATTTGCAGATTAAAAATATATCTCCCAATGAAACAACCATATATTTCAGACAAAAATTTGCTGCAGACAAATATTCTGACACAGGTATAAAAGAATTAATATTGAAAGGCTGCCCCGGCGATTTCAAAATTATCAGCGAAACCTGGAGACCCCTTTGATGAAAATTCTAACAGCTTTTTTGTTGCTGCTCCTTTTTACTTTCAATTTACAGGCAGAGCCCAAAAGGCCTTTTAGGGAGCATAAAGTATATTTTGAAGGTACTGATTACGAATTAAATGTTTACAAAATATACGGAAGATATGACGGGAATACCATGTTAATCATTGGTGGGATACAGGGGGATGAGCCAGGAGGTTTTTTATCCGCTGACCTCTATTCAGATTTAAGTCTTGAAAAAGGTAACCTGATTGTAGTACCCCGCGCAAATTTTAAATCTATTATTCTCTTCAACAGAAGTACAGAAGCGGATATGAATCGAAGATTCCATATTGAAACAACACAGTTGGAGCTTGACAGGGTAGTCCAGGTAATAAAGGAACTTATGAGTGAAGCAGATGTATTTCTCAATCTTCATGACGGTTGGGGATTTCATTACCCTAAACATATTAACTGGTTAAGAAGCCCCGAAAGGTTTGGACAATCAATAATAGTTGACACAGATATGTTTACCTGTGACAACGGTTCAACTCTTGACCTTAAAAGCATAGCCTTAAAGGCACTTGAGGAAACGAACAAAAAAATTGATATTGAAGATTATCATATGCACTACTTCAATACAAAAACAGATGACCCCAATACCCCATTTTCAGATATGAGAAAAACCGCCACCTATTACGCGTTGAAAAATCTCTGCATCCCTGCCTTTGGTATAGAAACATCCAAAAATCTGCCAACAACAGAAATGAAAATACTCCACCATAATTATGCAATAAATGCGTTTATGAATATCTATAACATTATTCCTGAGCAACCCCAGATTTTCCTGGCAAATCCAGAAGTTAATTTCGTAATCCTCAAAATTAACGGTGAACCAAAAATTGTATCCAACAATTCCACAATAGAAGTAAAAAAAGGTAGCATCGTTGAAGTAGCACACATTGATTCAAACTATAAAAGAGGGCTCTCGTGTGACATAGAAGGTATAAATGGCCTGAATGACAAAAATTTACCTTTTAAAGTTTTGAATGATACAAATGTTATTCTTAGAAAAGATAGCCAGGAAATAGGCAAAATAAAGATTCAAACGGATGGCAAAGTAGAAGATGAGCATGGAGTGTTCATTGTAAAAGTAAACAATATCAAAAAGGCTCTGTTAAACGGGGAGACATTGACCGTAAAAAAAGGGGATGTACTTACACTGGTAAAATATTTTAGCGAGCATGTTAACATAAATCCTCAAATAAATTTCAAGGGTTGGGTCCCTTCCGGAGTAAATTATAACGATGGAGATGATAGGGGATACGAAATACTTATCGACAGCAACTTTATGACCAAGTACTCAAAATATGGTAACGGAAAGGTTTTCCCGGTTATTGCCGGAGAAAGTAAAAATATTCTTGGGCAATTTTTTGTAAGAATAGCAGAATAACAAGCTTCATTTTTATTAAAAAAGTCAAATATTTCTTGAAAATAATTGAGTGAATATATATAATTCCAGCCTCAAATAAGATAACATGGAGTATTGGATGTATACACTCATAATTTCACTTGGTATTGGTATTCTTGCCGGCACAGGCGTTTATTTACTTTCTTACAACTATCTGCTCGCAATTTTGACTGCCGCCGCTTTTATTATTGGAATCAACTATTTTATTGGGAAAAAATTCCTTAAAAAACTCACTGAGCTTTTCAAGCAGGTTGAAAAAGACTTAAAGGCAGACAGGGCTGAAAAAGCTATCGAAAGGTTGAAGTCTGGTTATGAATATGGCAAATGGCAGTTTTTTGTAAAAGAGCAAATTGACTCCCAGATTGGAATGATTCTCTACACCAAAAAACGATTTGACGAAGCTTTGCCATATCTAAAAAATGGAATAAGCAAAAATTGGATGGCAATGAGTATGCTGGCCACATATTATTTCAGGAATAAAAATATTGATGAAGCAAAAAAAGTGATGGAAAAGGCTATCAAAGCCACCCCAAAAGAAGGGTTTGTGTATGCTGTTTACGCCTATATTCTCGACTCAAATAATGAGAGGGATAAGGCAATAGAAATACTGACAAAAGGTCTCAAAAAATCACCACTTGATGAAAAACTCGAATCAAATCTCGAGCTTCTTAAAAATGGCAAAAAGATGAAAATGCAAAATTACGGCACACTCTGGATGCAGCTCAACATAGAAAAAATTCCCCAGGGAGCCAAACCCTATCAGGCGCTTATCGGTAGACCTAAAATAAGACGAAGATAATGTTGAAAGATATACAAAGTCAACATGATTTCAGGAATATCTCGGTCGATAAGGTCGGAATAAAAGATATTCTATATCCCATTACACTAAGGGATAAGGCAAAAGGGAATCAGCATACTGTTGCAAGAATAAACGCTTATGTACAGCTGCCTCATAATTTCAAGGGAACACATATGTCTCGATTTGTTGAGGTGCTTAACAATTACCGTAAAGACATAAGCATTTCCTCTTTTAAACTAATTCTCGATGATTTATGTCAAAGGCTTGACTCCAGTGAAGCTCACATTGAAGTATTTTTCCCTTATTTCATTGAGAAAATTTCTCCTGTCTCAGGGCAGGTATCTTTGATGGATTATGAATGTGGATTTATTGGCTCAAAGACAAATGACAAAAAAGACTTTGTTCTTTCAGTAAAAGTTCCTGTTTTGTCTGTATGCCCTTGCTCTAAGGAAATAAGCAGATACGGAGCACACAATCAAAGAAGCTATGTGAAAATCAGTATACGTTATTCAAAGATGGTATGGATTGAAGAGTTAATAGAAGTTGCCGAGTCCTCTGCAAGTGCACCGATTTATGCTCTTTTAAAAAGGGAAGACGAAAAATTTATTACTGAAAAATCATACGAAAACCCTGTATTTGTGGAAGATATCGTTAGAAATGTGGCAGAAAAGCTTATAAATGACGATAGGGTAACATGGTTTGAAGTTTCCAGCGAAAATCACGAAAGCATCCACAACCACTCTGCCTATGCGGTAATAACAAGAGACAAAAGGGGGTAATTCCCCCTTTTTTTGCGCTAATGAAAAAGTTTTATATTATATTCTCAAACAGCTTATTTAGCCTCTATAACCAAACTTGACAGAAAGTCTCTGGGCAACACTTTTTACCATCTGAGATATTTCATTTAACATTTTTTCTTTTGTAAGCCTTTCTTTAGGAGCACTTATACTTATACCTGCAATGACTTTCCCCATAAAATTAAACACTGGTGCCCCTACACATCTAACACCTATTTCATACTCCTCATCATCTATTGCAAATCCGTTTTTCCTTACATCTTCTATCTCTTTTACAAGCTCATCATAGTTATCAATCGTATTGTTGGTAATTTTAACAAGTTTTTCCTGAGCAAAATATTTTTCGAAATCTTTCTTATCCATAAAAGCCATCTGAGCCTTACCGGTAGCTGTAGCATAAGCAGGGCCTACATTGCCGATTCTTGGCAAAACTCTTACTGATTTGTTTGTCTCCACAAGATTCAAATATACTACTCTCGAGCCTCTCAAGACACTTATATAAGCAGATTCCCCGGTTAAGTCCCTGAGCTCTGTAAGAAACTGCATAGAAATATCTATCAGGCTTAACTTGTTGAGATAGGCCTGGGCAATTTGAAACGTCTTTACACCAAGTCTGAAGTTGCCTGTGTATCTATTATGCTCAACATACCCAAAACTCTCAAGCGTAGCAAGAAGCTTATTTACATTGCTTCTTGTAAGCCCAAGTCTTGCACCAATCTCACTTACGCTGAGCTCGTTGTCACAATCACCCAAAAATTCAAGAATATCAATGGCATTATTAACTGCCTGTACAGCGTATTCTGTTTTATCTCTTTTCATATCCATTCTCCAGGAAGTATTATTATTTTATAACACAATTATATATTAATATCAATAAAAGTCAAATATTTCAATAAAATATTAAAGCTATAGCCTGATACCGAATATTTTCTTGAATTTTTCAAACAGTCCACCCTCCGTCATCTTTTCTTTTAACTCAGAAGTCTTTTTGCTTTTATCTGCTTTCATTCTCTCTTCAATTGCATGCTTAACCTTCTCAATAATCTTTCTTTCACGCTGAAGCAGTACTTTAAACGCCTGTCTGTCAATTTCTATGGCTCTTGATCTTTCTTTTGCCTTTATGGTAGCGTACCTTTTGTCACCTGTCAAAAGACTCATTTCACCAAAAAAATCACCGGCAGTCAACGAACCTATCTGTTTTCCTGATTTTATGGCCTCAAACTCCCCTTCCAGCACAAAAAACATGCTTTCACCCTCTTCCCCTTCTTTAATAACCACTTCATTCTCAAAATAATCATTAATCAAGCCGTAAGAAAGAAATTCATTTAACGCATTGTCACTAATCTCCGAAAATATGTCAGATTTTTTCAGCTTTTCCAACAGTTCAGGATTTATATCCTTTTTCTCTTCTTCATTTTTCATGATAACTGTTCTTATAGGAAATGGTATATCGATCCCTTTGTTTTTGAATTTATACCATATACCACTATATATCTCATCCTTTGTTTTTCTTATCTTTTCAAACCCTTTTACATTGTAAAATATGTCATATATTATTGCAGAATCGCCATATTCCTTCAAAAAAATCCCTTTAAGTTTTGCATTTGGATTGCTCATCACAACTTCACTTATTGCTGATTTTACCAGCAAAGGGGAAGCTGAATACGAAACCCCCATAGTTATTATCTGATTTACAGATGGTGTCGGCTTGTTATAGTTTATTACCTTATCTTTTGCTATATTATTGTTTGGAACAATTATATATACATCCTCTATATTTTTAATTTTTGTGTATCTCCAGTTTATCTCCGTAACTTCCCCCACAGTACCGTCTATCTCTATCCAGTCGCCTATTTCAAATGGTTTTTCCAGTTGGATTATTAATCCCGAAATAAGATTTCCTATCGTGTCCTGCATAGACAAACCGACAATTGCTGTCAGTATTGCCGATGGCGTTAAGATTGCAGCCAAATTAAACTCAAAAACAGAACGAAGAAAGTAGAGCAAAAAAACAGCCACAATTATAAACTTTAGAATATCAGCAATGATGTGGCTGGTCTTCTTTGTTTTGTTTTTTATGACTTCAAAATAATAAATATCAACCAAAGCTATCTTGACAAAAACACCTATGGCTATGATTTCCAAACCTCTTGCAATCTTTATTACAGGAGCAAAGCTGCTGTAAAAATATATAACAAACTCACAAACGATACTTATGAAAATATATTTGACCAGTCTTGAAATATTGTGAGAAATCTTCCCTTTTTTTGCCAGCACCTTCAAAACCAGAAACAACAAAAGTGTAAGAAAAATTACAGATGATAAACTTAGTATGAGAAAAATATTTTCCCTTGTTAATATATCCTTCCATATGGTACTTATAACTGGAGTATTATTCATACCAAAATTTTATACATAGGAGGTAAATTATGCAATCAAAAGTTTATTTTTCCCCTCTTGCAAACAAAAAATTCAATTCCCCCCTGTTAAAAATCAAAAAACTCCTCAACAAGCTTGAACCTGAAAAATATTTTCAAAAAAAATCAATTATTGCCATAAAGACGCATTTTGGAGAATTGGGCAACACGGCTTTTATAAATCCTGTGTATATAAGGCCCGTTTCTGAAGTACTCCAACAAATCGGGACAAACCCCTACCTGACAGACACAAATACTCTTTATGTGGGGATGAGAACAAACAGTGTTGATCATTTGAAAAATGCCTTTTTTAACGGTTTTAACTTTTCTACCTTACAGATACCTGTAATAATAGCCGACGGTTTAAGAGGAGAAAATTCCGTTTCAGTTGAAATAGACGGTATGCTTTTAAAAAGTGTAAAACTTGCAAGTGATATCGTCAATGCCGATGGAATGGTAGTAGTTTCCCATTTTAAGGGGCATGAAGTGTCAGGATTTGGAGGTGCTATCAAAAACCTTTCCATGGGATGTGCATCAAGAGAAGGTAAACTTGAAATGCACTCGGTCTCAATCCCTTCTGTACATTCTGACAGGTGTACTTCCTGTGGGAGATGTTTGAGTGCATGTGCACATAACGCAATAACAATAAAGCCAAAGGCTGTAATAAACAACAACTGTACAGGATGTGCAAGATGTATAGCAGTTTGCCCTGAGGGTGCAATCGGAATCAACTGGGATGAATCCTCTGAAAACACACAACTTAAAATGGCTGAATACGCTTATGGTGTACACAAAGCACTGAAAGGAAAAATTTTGTACTTAAATATCCTTACAAATATAACCCCTGCTTGTGACTGCTACCCTGGCAATGATGAACCTATTACCGGAGATATAGGTTTTCTGTCATCAACAGACCCTGTTGCCCTTGATATGGCCTCTTTTGAACTTGTCAAACAGGCAATGAAACTTAAAAGTGACCCTTTCAAAGAAATTTACTCTTATGTGGATTCACTGATACAGCTAAAACATGCAGAAAAACTTGGACTTGGCTCAACAAATTACGAGCTCATAACGTTAAAATAATTGTAAAATAAGGGCTGCAGATATTACAGTCTTGCTGCAGCCTCTTTGATAATCCTTTCTGTTGTTCCCCAGTCTATACACTTGTCTGTTATTGATACCCCATATTTAAGCTTGCTCTTGTCATCACAAAGTGATTGGTTACCCTCGTTGATATTACTTTCAATCATCACAGCTTTGATATATTTGTTGCCCGAATTAATTTGCCCTATTATGTTTTCAAACACCTTCGGTTGATTGTTGTGGTCTTTGCATGAATTGGCATGACTGCAATCTACCATAATTGAGTCAGACAGTTTGTTTTTCTGTAAAACCTCAACCGTTTTTTGTATATCTTCCGGGAAATAATTGGGTTTTTTGTCGCCACCCCTTAAAACTATATGAACATCCGGATTGCCCGTTGTTTTAACAATTGAACTTTTCCCTTCGGCATTTATACCGAGAAAACTATGAGGCCTCAATGCTGCCTGCATAGCATCACAGGCAATTTTTACATTGCCGTCGGTGCCATTTTTGAATCCTACAGGGAAAGAAAGTCCGCTGGCCATCTCCCTATGGGTCTGAGATTCGGTGGTTCTTGCCCCAATTGCACCCCATGAAATCATGTCAGAAAGATATTGAGGAGTAATAGGATCAAGCATTTCACATGCAACAGGAAGCCTTAAATCTGTAATCTCTGAAAGCAATCTTCTTGCTATGCCAAGCCCTTTTGAAATCTGATGGCTGCCATCCATATCAGGGTCATTTATCAGACCCTTCCAGCCTACTGTTGTTCGAGGCTTTTCAAAATATACTCTCATAACAATATAAATTTTGTCTTTTACTTCATCTGAAAGCTTTTTAAGCCTCTGTGCATAGTCAAGAGCTGCTACTGGGTCATGAATTGAACACGGACCCACAACCGCCATTATTCGTTTATCCTCTTTCCTCAAGATTTTTTTAACAGCATCTCTGCTCTCTACGACAAACTGTGCACCTTTTTCTGAAAGTGGGAATATTTGCCTCAAATAAAAAGGTGCAACTATTGGAATAAGTTCTTTTACATTCAGGTTATTGGTCTTGAACATATTAAGCCTCGCTAAATTTTTATTATTCATATTAAACTATTAGTTTTTCAGAATTTAGTCAAGCCTTCTGTTCATCACTTTTTTATAACGTTCTTCCAAATCAAGAAGTTTTAGCTTTAAACCAATCCCTGAAGAGTATCCGCCAGGTGAAGAATGTCCAACAACTCTATGACATGGGATAAGTACGGGCCATCTGTTTTTAGCCATAGCACTCCCTGTTGCTCTAAAGGCATTTTTATACCCTGCTTTTTCTGCAAGCTTCTTATAAGTTATCTTTTCCCCAAATTCTGTTTTGGAGAGTGTTTTATAGATATCCAAATAAAAATTGGAAATACCTTTTGTTTCAAGTCTTGAAAAATCAAGTTCAACACCCTTTTTTGAAAAATAATTGTCGAAAAACCGGACAAAATATTCATGATTTTCATGACCTACATGTTGCTGAAAATGCTCTGAAATATTTGCAAAATCAATCCTTTCCAGTAAGTTTTCTTTGTTAAATATTAACAACAGTCCGGCAACATCGTAAAAGTTGTAATATATTGTCATTTCCTCTCTAACCTTGCCACGGATTCTATGTGGTAAGTATTTGGAAACATATCAAAAATATAAAATTCCCTAATATTGTAAAATTCGGATATATTTTTGATATCACGCTTCATCGTTGTCGGATTGCAAGAAACATATACAATCTCTTCAGGCAGTTTATCTCTGATAAGTTTTATAACCGATTTTGACAGCCCCTGTCTTGAAGGATCAACAAACAATGAATCAAATTTGAAGCTTGGCGCAAAATGTCTATTCAAATCATATCTTAAAAATTTGGTGTTTTGAATGTCTGCCAATCTGGCAAGTTTTATGGCTTCCCTGTCAAAATCAACCGCAAGAATAGCCTTTGCACTTTTTGCAAGCCCTACAGTAAAAAAACCGTTGCCGCAATATAATTCAAGGATATTTCCCCCTTTACCAATCAGGCTGCAGGCCTTTTGCTGCAATTTGTCCAGGAGATATCTATTGCCCTGAAAAAAACTGTTTGCCGAAACAAGCAGTTCACCAAAAAAGGTATCAAAAGCAACATAGCCAATGTTGTCAATATTGGAAATTACTTCCCCTTCAGTATTTTCTATAAAATTAAGTTCAGTAAGATCCTGAGAGATTTCAGACAAGTCTTTTACTTTTTTTATTATATTTTCTGAAATAATAGGGCAGTCATCAACCTTAATAAACTCTCTTGAGTTAAATTTGTAAAACCCAAAGCCGCCTTCTTTTAATTTTATGCTACATTTAATTCTATACCTAAGAGGATTTTGTACAAAAATGTCATCTATTTTAAACCCTTCAAAATCCTTAAAATTTTGCAACACTATCTGTTTCTTGATATTAACCTGCTCAGAGTATTTTATGTTTCCAAAAAGGCACCCTCCACAAACACCTATGTGGGGGCAGTAAGGTTCTTCATCCCTCAGCAAAGAAGGTTTCACAATTTCAACAATCTTGCCGTAAGAAAAGTTCTTTTTGTCTTCAGTAAGTTCGATGTTTACAACATCGCCAGTCACTGCAAACGGAACAAAAACTTTTTTGCCGCTTCCAAGGGTTCCTACACCGTACCCGCCGTATCCGTTATCGGTTATTGTAATATTTTTATATTGCATCGATAAATGATGAATCCCAATCCTTCAGGACAGGATCAAACCCTTTCATTTTGACAGACTGTATAAATTCTTCAGCACTTCTTGTGTCTTCAACTTCAAATTGTTTCCCTTCTTCTTCCCCTGCGGCATAACCACCGGGATTAGTTTTTGACCCGGCACTCATTTGAGTTACCCCAAGATATATTAACTTGTCTCTTAAATGAGCAGGCTCTCTGGTGGATACAACCAGACCTACATCGTGCAGGAACAATCTTAGAGCGAGCATCGACTGGACAAGATTTTTATCCGTAATTATATGTTTTGGTTTAAAATGCCCCTCTGCATCCCTTATCCTCGGGAAAGACACCGTAACATGGGTTTTCCAATAGGTTTTCATCAAATATCTGGCATGAATACCTACAAAAAATTCTTCAACCCTAAAGTCTTCAAGTCCCATCAAAGCAGCAATTCCTATTGTCCTCAAACCAGCGTTTGCTGCCCTTTCCACTGCCTCAAGTCTATACCTGAAGTCGGTTTTTTTGCCACCAAGATGCACTTCGGCATAGGTTTTTTTGTTATATGTTTCCTGATAAAGGGTCAGACTGTCAACTCCAAAATTATACAAAAGCCTGTATTCATTTTCATCAAGGGGTTGTACCTCCAAAATTATAGATGAAAAACCGTTTTTCCTTACAAGCTTTACCACTTCACTCAGATAATCTACCGAAACCTTTTTGGGGTGCTCGCCTGAGCATATAAGAAGGTGTCTTATCCCTGTCTTTTTTATTACCTCAAGCTCCCTTGATACCTCTTCAATAGTAAGTGTTTTTCTTTTAAATTTGTTATGAACATTGAAGCCACAATATACACAGGAATTTACGCATTCATTGGAAACATACATCGGGATATATATTTTAATTGTCTTGCCAAACCTTTGTGTGGTTATTCTGTTTGCCCTTACAGCCAAAGGCTCAAGAAATTTTTCAGCTGCAGGGGAAAGCAGTGTGGCAAAATCTTCAATAGATAGGCTGTTCAAATTTATTGCTCTTTCAACATCACTCTCACTTCTGGAGTATATAAAGCTTTTTATTTCATCCCAATCATAATTCTTAAGCTCATTGAAAAAAGTCATATCAATCCCTCAAAAAGCCTGTCAAAGGGCTTGATGCATCAGCATATTGTTTTTCTGACGGCATCCCAGCATCTCTTGCTGCACAGGCAGCTTCCACTGCCAATTTAAATGATATGGCCATTTTTACAGGGTCTTTTGCAGTAGCTATCGCTGTATTTACAAGAACAGCATCAGCCCCAAGTTCAATGGCGTATGCCGCATGACTTGGCGCGCCGATACCTGCATCCACTACCACAGGAACATTTGCCTGCTCAATTATAATCTTCAAATTTTCAACCGTCTTAAGCCCCTTATTCGTCCCGATAGGTGCACCAAGGGGCATAACCGTAACTGTCCCTATCTCCTCCAATCTTTTGCATAAAACAGGATCTGCATTTACATAAGGAAGGACTTTAAACCCTTCTTTTACAAGTATTTCTGCAGCCTTGAAAGTTTCAATAGGATCAGGTAGAAGATAATAGGGGTCAGGAGTTACCTCAAGTTTTACCCAGGGCTCACATCCGGCTGCCCTTGCAAGCCTTGCAAGCCTTACCGCTTCAATTGCGTCTCTTGCACCCGAAGTATTCGGCAGCAAAAGAAACTCATTTGTGTCAATGTGCCTTAGCAAATCATCTTCCGGATTTTCTATATCCACACGCCTGAGAGCCACAGTGACTATCTCAGCACCACTTGCCTTTATCGCTTTTTGCATGATTTCATTTGACTGAAATTTACCTGTACCAACCATCAATCGGCTTTTAAACAATCTGTTGTCTATAACAAGCTCATTTTTGAACATTTCAAAACCTCTAATTTTTAATAATTCTAATGATGTCATTATAAAACGCAAACATCATTAACGCAAGCAATAATGCTATCCCAACCATATTTGCATATTCCCTCACCTTTATGCTGACTGGCCTTCTAAAAACTGCTTCTATAAGATAAAAAAGCAGATGCCCACCATCAAGAACAGGTACAGGTAAAAGGTTTAATATTGCAAGATTTATACTTATTACTGCCATAAAGGCGAGAAGGCTGTTTATACCTATTTGCGCCGTCTGTTTTGCCATCTGGAAAATCATGATAGGACCACCTATATTGTCAGCCGGCACAACTTTCTGAAATATTTTTATTATTCCAACTACTGTTAGCTTTGTTACTTCATATGTCTTTTCAAGACCTTTATTTATTGCATCAATCGGGTTATATCTGACTGTGACAAATCTATCTTTTGGGGTAACACCAATTAGCCCCACACTCACCTCCTCGCCAAAAAGATTCCTTGATTTTGAAAGTTTTGGCGTAATTGTGAAT
>NZ_JBSQOT010000015.1:0-44768 GCF_055117995.1 Deferrivibrio sp.
CAGAACTACCAATTGGCTTGAAAGGTGCTTTAAAGAGCTTAAGGACAATATCAGAATTAGGGGATATTTTCATTCTGAGGATAGTGCTAAAAAGTTTTTGTATATGTTTTTCAGTGATAAGAGTTTGAAATATCAGCAGAGGAAATTGAGGTATTCTCATATTATTGAGGAGGCCTTTAATGGATAAAATTAATTCAAGGGTGGTGACTGACACAATTAAATTGACATTACCATATTTAGATTTTACTTCATATTTTTTTTAACTTTTGTAATATACACTAAAAATTATTGAGTAGGTGATTTATGAAAATAGCTGTTATAGGTCTTGGGTATGTGGGGTTGCCACTTGCCGTGTCATTTGCAAAAAAATTTGATGTAATAGGATTTGACATAAAAAAGGAAAGAATTGAAGAGTTAAAAAGAGGCGAAGATTCTACCGGTGAGGTGAACTGTGAAGATTTAAAAAACATTTCCATAAATTTTACAGCTGACCCTGAAGATTTAAATAATGCAAATTTTTATATTGTTACTGTTCCAACACCAATAGACACTCACAATAACCCTGACTTAAAACCTGTAATAAGTGCAACCAAAACTGTTGGAAAGGTTTTGAAAAAAGGAGACTACGTTGTCTATGAGTCCACCGTTTATCCGGGCGTTACAGAAGAAATCTGTGTACCTATCCTCGAAAATGAATCAGGGCTAAAGTTTATCAAAGATTTCAAAGTTGGTTACTCTCCTGAGAGGATAAATCCGGGGGATAAAATTCATACCTTTGAAAACATCATCAAGGTTGTTTCAGGATGTGATCAGGAAAGTTTGGATTTAATAGCTGAAATTTATGGCAAGGTTGTAAAAGCAGGTATTTACAAAGCTGAGAATATAAAAGTGGCTGAAGCAGCAAAAGTTATAGAAAATACCCAGAGAGACTTGAATATTGCACTGATGAATGAGCTTGCGCTTATTTTTGATAAAATGCATATAGATACTAAAAGTGTACTTGAGGCAGCCGGCACAAAATGGAATTTTCTCAAGTTTGAGCCCGGGCTTGTCGGCGGACATTGCATAGGTGTGGACCCATATTACCTCACTTTCAAAGCCGAAGAGTTTGGCTATCACCCTCAGGTAATTTTAGCCGGTAGAAAAATAAATGATAGTATGGGAAAATTTGTCGCCGAAAAAACTGTCAAGCTCCTGATAAAAGCGGGAAAAATCGTAAAAGACTCAAAAGTGTTAATTTTAGGCTTTACTTTTAAAGAGAATGTGCCTGACATAAGAAATACAAAAATAATTGATATTTACAATGAGCTTAAAGATTACGGCATAACTGCGGATATTTTTGACCCGATAGCAGACAAAGAAGAGATTGAAAGCGAATATGGTATAAAAGCGCTAACGAAACTGGACAATTCTAAAATATATGACAGCATTATTTTGGCTGTCAAACATAATTATTTTATAGAAAATCTTCATATTTTAACCCCTTTGATTGACAAAGCTTCAGTTTTTGTTGACGTTAAGGGGGTATTAAAAGATAAAGTACCTCACAACATATTATACTGGAGATTATAAAAAAATATTTTATATTAGCAGTTACAAACAATCCCCTACAAACTTGCTATGATTTAACTTATTAATAATTAATATTTTTTTGCCCAAAAACTATTGACACTCCGTTTTTTGGTGTTATGATTTGTAGACAACAATTCATTAGGAGGTATGTATGTTTATCAAAAGTCTAAAAAGACTAACCATTTTAGCTTCTATTTTATCTTTATTTATTCTGGCAAGTTGTGCTCAAAAAACCCAGGTAAAGCCTGAGGGGGAAAAAGCTAAAGGCCCGTCTGTTATGGAGCAGGTCAAAGCAGCAGGATTTGAAATAGTCGATTATGACTATGTAAAGGCAAAAGTAGGAAATGGACTTAGAAAGTTTAATCAAGTAGTAATCATTGATGCAAGGCCGGAAAGAAAATACGACTCAGGTCACATTCCAAGTGCAATCAATATCCCTGACACAAAATTTGACAAGTTTTATCCACAGCTTGAAGAGCTTAAGGTGACTAAAGATACCGAATTAGTCGTTTACTGCGGAGGTTTTAACTGTATCAAAAGTTATAATGATGCAAAATACTTAAGAGACAAAGGCTTTAAAAATATCAAAGTCTATCTTGCCGGTGACCCTGATTGGTCTCAGAAAAATTTTATGGAAATCAGCTTTGACTATGCAAAATCATTACTTAGTAAAGGTGTGTTGTTTGTAGATGCAAGACCTGATCGAGTTTACAAAAAAGGAACAATCCCAGGGGCCATCAATATTCCTGACACTAAATTTGTAAAAGATCCAGCTCCTTATATGAGCATGTTGCCAGCCGATAAAAATGCACAGATAGTTGTATTTTGCGGTGGTTATGCCTGCGTTAAGTCACATATTGTAGCTGAGAAACTTTATGAAATGGGTTACAAAAATGTTTTGGTTTACGCTGGTGGAGAGCCTGAATGGAAAGAAAATGGGCAGCCTATACTAAAACCTGGCGAAAAAGCTCAAGTTAGTTCTTCAGAGAAAACTGCTTCTGCACCTTCTGCCATAAAGTTAGGTGCTGATGAAGGGACCGTTGACAAAGAATTCTTCAAAACTCTCATTGATGAAAGACCTGACAATATCGTAATTGTAGATGTAAGATCACCTTCTGAATTTGCTACAGGACACGTAAAAGGCGCTATCAATATTCCAGTAGATGACATGTATAAAGACTGTAACAATGTTACATCAAAGCTTCCAAAAGATAAATATGTGATCTTTATGTGTGCAAGTGGTGGACGTGCTGGAGAAATGTACTTTGGTTTAAAAGAAGATTGCAAATATCCTGAAATGAATAGATTGTTCTTCCTTGATGCCCACGTTGATTATTCAAGCGGAAAATGCGAAATTAAGTAGTCACCCCTGAAAAAATACATAACTAATTAATAATACGTTGAAAAGAATGTACTGATATGGTATAAAATTCTCAGTTAAGGTTAAAAATACAACAATAATCTGGGAGTTTTTGATGCGTCCAAAGCCTACCAATATACCGTTAGAAGAACACTTAAAGCCGATTCTTGTTAACATAATAGACTTATCTCACCCTCTGTGCAAATTGAGCCAAATAATCAACTGGGAGAAATTGGAAGAAGAATTTGGCAAACTGTACAGTGAGAAAGGTCGACCCGGTAAACCTATACGTTTGATGATAGGTTTACAATATTTGAAATATACGTACAATTTGAGTGATGAAGAGGTAGTGTATCGTTGGTTAGAGAATCCCTATTGGCAATATTTTACAGGTGAGACAGTATTTCAGACGGAGTTACCGATAGACCCTACCTCCATGACGAGATTTCGCAAACGCCTAAAAAAGGACAATTTATTAAAATTACTTGAAATAACAATAGAGACAGGTTTCAAATCTGGTTATCTAAAATCATCTGATGTTAAGAGGGTTTCTGTTGATACAACCGTTCAAGAAAAGAATATATCTTATCCTACAGACATAAAGCTTTATTATGTGATGATGAAATATTTGGTTAAATTTGCGAAAAAGAATGGGATTGAATTAAAGCAGACTTATTTACGTGTAACGAAGAGAGGGATAAGAACTCATAGTGGATTAGTTCATAGTAAAAAATATTCAAAAGCTAATAAGTTAACTTCTAAGGCTAAGACTAATATGGGTAGACTTTATAGGGATTTGGAGCGGAAATTACCTGAAGTTTTAAGGGGGAGTGAAGAGTTTAAACAGTTGACATTTTATTTTAAAAATCTTGAATCAAGAAATAAGCACAGTAAAGATAAACTCTACAGTCTTTATCATCCTGAGGTGGAATGTATTGGCAAAGGCAAGACTCATAAGAAATATGAATTTGGCAATAAGGTGGGTATAGTGAACAGTTTGACCAGGAATTTTGTTTTGGGTGTGACAAGTTTTAAGAAGAATGTTCATGACAGTAAGACTCTTGCAAAAAGTTTAGATGATGCATCTAATGTTATAGGTGACAATGAGATAAAAGAGGCACTTGTAGATTTGGGGTTTAGGGGTCACAATTACAAGGGTAACATCAAGATTACTGTAGTTCCAAGAAATTTAAAGAAATTCAGTCATTATTTCAGGCGAATATTGAAGAAAAGGGCATCTATTGAGGCGTTGATTTCTCATATTAAGAGAAACAGTCGTATGGATCGTAATTATCTCAAAGGTCATGAAGGCAATGAAGCAAATGCGATATTGTCTGGTTGTGGTCACAATTTAAGGATGCTTTTGGCATTCCTTTTATTTTTTCTTAAAAATTTATGGCAAATGATGACAAACAGTATCCAAAGAACCGAACTTTTGGGATGCAGCACATAAAATTTAGTGGTTCCATACGTAACATTTTACAAAAAGTTAAAATAAAATGTATAAAAAAAACTACAATATTTGCTCAAAAACGAATTTTTCAGGGGTGACTAAGTAACTGACATTAAAGGCAAACCTCACGGGTTGCCTTTTTTTTATTAATTTAGGAGGAAATATGAAAAAATATTTATTTATTTTGCTGTCCGTTTTATCATTTTCAGTTTGCTGCTTTGCTGATGGTTATGTTTTAAGCGAAGATTATTACAAGTCGGAACAATATTCCAAGTACAAAGCAAGAAGCGCCAGAAAGGCTAACCCACACAGTAAATTAACAGGATACACCGGAGCTTATTTTTGTGAAAAGTGTCATGAAGGCGCTATAAAAGAGGTAATGAATTCTTCCCATTACAAATGGGCAGGTCCTGTTCCGCCAAAATACCTGAAAGACAAGGATGGTAAGTATATAACAGGCAGCAAAGAAGTTGGAAAAAAATACAGGATTGGAAACTGCCCTGGTGCTTATCCTCTTGCAAACTATCTTGGTATACTTCCTGACAAAGATGGAAAAATGATAGGGATGGGATGTGGAAATTGTCATATCGGCGGTGGTTTTCCCCCTGTTGATTATGAAGTAGCTACATTTGAGCAGAGAAATGCAGTAGAGTGTCTCTATTGTCATGCAGAAGAGTATGATAAATCAAAACGAAACGTTATAAAAGTTGGTGATAAAGATGGTAACCTTATATTAAGACTTACTCAAGATATGAGTGATAAAGCTCTGCAATCTGTAGGACGCCCAACAAATGATGCATGTATGAGATGTCACTATACAGCTGGAGGAGGCCCATTATTTAAAAGAGGCGTTGATTATGCAAGCGATGTGGACGTTCATGCAGCAAAAGGGCTTATGTGCGTTGATTGTCATACCAAAAGACCAAGAACTGACCATGGAATGATAAGAGGCGCTGGCCTCAACAACTGGGCCTATGATCACTATTTTGAATCTGAGTCATGTGTAAAGTGTCATTCAGGACAAATTCACAAGGATGAAATCTACAATAAATGCAGTGCTGTTGCCTGTGTAACTTGTCACGTAGGCAAAACAGGAGGACTTGTCCATAAAGATTTTAGCCAGCTGCACCAGAGTGAAAAAAGTGGTTTCTGGCTGTTTAAAGTAGTTATAAAAGATGAACATTCTGTGCCAGTAGAGTATATGTGGTGGGATAAAACTACCAGTGAAAAGCTTACCCCTACCGGTAGCAAAAATATAAAAGGCAGCAAAATTTATCCTTTCAAAAAATATACATCAAGAATCCCTGTTGATAAAGATGGCAACAGATTACCAATCAAACTTGGCTTAGTTACTAAGGGTGGACCTGGCGAAGATAAAAACGGCAACGGAGTTGGAGATAACCTTGAAAAGGCTATATTTATAGGTGAAAAATTAGGGACTATGGCAAATGGGAAACCTGATAAACCATTCCTTCAAAAATCCTCATTTGTAGGCTTTAAGGAAGTCACAGAATATTTCTCAGTGAGTCATGGTATCCTTCCCAAAGAAAAAGCTCTGAGGTGCTCCAGTTGTCACGGTGAAAACCCAGTCATTGACTGGAACAAATTTGGCGGGAAAAACCCTGTAAGTATTACAGACAAATAATTTTTCAAAAGGGGGCTTAAGCCCCCTTTTTTATTTGCTCTAAAATTTTCATATATTCATTATAAAAGTTTTCATCTGAATAAATTCTAACATTTTTGCTATGTTTTTTTATCTTCTCTGCCAGATATATATGATTATCATATTGATAAACATTCTCGTCCTCAACCAGTTCAGGAAGTGTGCCAATATTGGAAACCACAAGAGGAACCCCGCATGCCATTATTTCCATCCCTACCCTGCAAATAGTTTCTGAGCCTACTGACGATACAACCCCTAAATCAAAGCTGTTCATTACTGCGCAAATATCTTCACGAATTCCTGTGAATCTTACAATGCTTTCAATTCCATTCTGTTTTATAACATCAATCAACTCAGTTTTCTTAATTATACTGTCAAAGCCTACAATGAATAATTTTATATTTTTAATATTTTCATTATTAAAAAGGTGAGCCACAGCTCTTATTAATACCTCATGCCCTTTTACTGGATCAAATCTCCCTACAATACCCACTACAAAATCATCTTCAGTGAAATTAAACTCATCCCTTATTTTTCCCCTCAATGTTTTATCAGGATGAAAAACTTTGGTATCTACTCCACCGTATATGACTTTAATATGATTTTCACTTATCCCCACATCCGTGAAGTAGCCTTTAATCTTTTTGCTTGTTGCCACAATCATATCACACCATTTAGAGTGGATAAATCTGTTAAATATGTCCCCAGATGGCTTTCTTTGATCACCTCTTGTGCGAATAAGTGTAAAACTTTTTGATTTAAAACGTTTATAGGCAAACCACCAAAAAAACTCTCCCCTATGACAGTTTATCACTTCAGGTTTAAAATTATTTATCAATAAATTTAGTGTTTTTATGTTTTTTAAAATTAATGCAGGACTTTTAGTATTAAGATTTAATTCACAAACCCCCAGACCATACTCTCTGGCTTTTTTGATAGGGGGTGAGCCGGGCAATCCGATCACAATCACTTCATGCCCGTGCTCTTTTAAAATACGGGACAAATTCACCGCATACCATGCCGTGGCATTATACCACCTTACATTTATAACCTGCAAAAACCTCATTAATCCACTTGCTTTCTAATATATGTAGGGATTTCATACTCCTCTTCATCAAAGTCATCCAGAGTTTTTAGCCCTCTGTCAATATTTCTAATATTTTGAACTTTTTTAATGATTTTTGAAGCTTCAGGTGTCGTATTCTTTATATATTCATCCATTTTAACGGTTTTAGGTGTCTCTTTCACCCTTCCAAGGCCAGTTGCCACCACAGTAACCTTTATCTGTCCCTGATACTTTTCATCAATTACAACCCCTTTATAAATTGCTGCATCTTCGCCGGAATTTTCATAAATGTACTGGGCTATATTCTGTATTTCATACATAGTAATATCCTGTCCGCCAGTAATGTTAATCAGTATCCCTTCAGCTCCTTTGATATTTGCATCGGCAAGAAGCGGACTCATCAGTGCCTTCTTGGCCGCCTCAATATCCCTATTTTCACCGCTTGCCTGCCCAATACCCATAAGAGCCATCCCTTTTGACTCCATTATCGCCCTGATATCGGCAAAATCCACATTAATATACCCTTCACTGTTTATGGTATCAGAAATACCCTGAACACCCTGTCTCAGAACGTCATCTGCAATTCTGAAAGCCTCTGTAAAAGATGTATTTTTGTCAATAATATCAAGCAGTCTGTCATTTGGTACTGCTATAAAAGTATCAACGTGTTCTTTTAAAAATTTCAAACCCTGCTCTGCAAACTCATTCCTTCTTTTACCTTCCCAATAAAATGGCTTTGATACAACTGCAACTGTTAAAGCGCCCATGTCTTTTGCAATACTTGCTATAACTGCAGCTGCACCTGTACCTGTACCACCACCCATACCGGCTGTCACAAAAACAAGGTCAGCTCCTCTTAAAGCATCTTCAATACTTTCAGCATCTTCAACAGCTGCCTTTCTTCCAACTTCAGGATTACCACCTGCACCAAGACCTTTGGTGAGATTTGTACCGAGCTGAATTTTAACCGGAGCAAGGTTTTTGGACAAAGCCTGTGCATCGGTATTAGCTGAGATAAACTCAACCCCTTCAATGCCAGCCTTTATCATATTGTTGATAGCATTGCCACCAGCTCCGCCAACTCCTATAACCTTTATAACCGCACCACTTGTAATACTTTCAAATTCAAACATATGCTCACCCCCATTTATTTTAGAAGAACTCACCAAACCAGCTCTTCATTCTTTTTAAGACTTGTAAAAAAACTTTTTCATCGCTACCTTTAGATATTTTAACTTGCTGATGCCCCTTTCTGGCCGCATGAATCGCCAGACCGACCCCTGTGGCATACACAGGATCATCTACCAAATCTTTTAACCCATGAACATTCAAAGGTCTCCCAACCCTCACCGGAAGCTCAAATATCGATTGAGCCAGGTATTCAATTCCTGCAAGATTTGACAACCCCCCTGTTACAACTACTCCAGCCCCCAAAAACTCCAATAACTGTTTTTTTTGAAGTTCGCCCAAAAACATTTGTAAAATCTCTTCACACCTTGCCTGCAAAATTTGTGTCAATACAGGTTTTGATATTTTGCGAGGTGGCCTGCCTCCAACTGAAGGCACATCAATAGTCTCATCCGTAGTTGTTGGAAGCCAGACAGAGCCATATTGTTTTTTAAGTTTTTCAGCTTCAGACTCAGGAGTATTAAGCCCAATAGATAAATCTCTTGTAAAATTGTTCCCACCAAGTTGCAAAACCGCTGTATGACAAACAGCCCCTCTTTTAAATACAGCCATATCTGTTGTGCCACCGCCACCATCTATCAAACAAACACCGATTTCTCTCTCATCATCTGATAATACCGCTGCACTTGATGCAAGCTGCTCAAGAACTATATCATCAACTGAAATATTTGCCCTCTCGCAACTTTTTAATATATTTTTCGCACTGCTTACAGCCCCTGTGACAATGTGCACATCTACTTCGAGCCTTATGCCATTCATCCCAATAGGGTCCTTTATCTCTGATTGGCCGTCCAGAATATACTGCTGAGGAATAACGTGTAAAACTTCACTGCCAAGTGGTATGTCAACTGCAGATGCCGATTCAATAACTCTGTCTACATCTTTAGCTGTAACTTCCCTGTTTTTTACGGCAATTATCCCCCTTGAATTAAAGCTTTTTATATGCCCCCCGGCAATCCCGGCACAAACACTTTTCACCTGCACACCGGAGACTTTTTCAGCTTCTTTCACAGCTTCAACTATAGAGTTGACCGTTGCATCAATATTTATAACAACACCCTTTCTAAGTCCAACGCTTGGAGCCTTGCCAACACCAATAACGTCAAGAGAATCATCTGCATTTTTCTTTACAATTACAGCGCATACCTTTGTAGTCCCTATATCAAGCCCTACATAAACATTATCCTGTTTCATAGCCTAACTCCATCAACATAAATTCTTTTATCTATCCTTAAATCCACATAGTTAACTTTTTTATACCTTTTAAGTATCAAGTCCATCCTTTTCATTGCATCTTCAAAAGTATCCGCATTAAATCCACATTTATATAGAATATCTTTACCCTTCATCAAGATGTATGAATCGTAAATTTCTATTTTTTCAAATGTTTTAAGATATTTGCTATCAATAAAGGAAGAAAATTTATTGAGATTGCTTTGCCAGAATTTGCCTTCTACAGAAATATTACTGATATTGGTTCTTGCCTTCAAATAGCTTCCGTCATTCAAGTAACTATAAACTACACCGTCTTTAACAAAATTAAACAAAGGTTTCTTTTCATAAATATTCAAAATCACTGTTGAAGGATAATTCCTTATAATCTCAATCCTTTCTATCCAGCTATCATTAAATTTCTCACCGTAAACATCAGATTTTATCTTAAAAATATTCTTCCCGATTATCTTTTTTGAAAACTTATCAAGTTTGTTTATATCCGCATTTGATACACCTATAATTTTGACATTTTTAACATAAAAATAAGGGCTTCTTAAAAATTCTCTGATTTCAGCATTTATATAGTAAAGTAGTGCAACCATAATTGAAATCAGTAAAACTATCTTAAAACCCCTTATAATTTTCATTTATGCAAGCTCCAGCATCTTTTCTATCAACTGTATAAAACTTAATCCTGCCTTTTTAGCTGCATTTGGCAATAAACTTGTCTCAGTCATTCCTGGACATGTATTTACCTCAAGTACATTAAAATCATTGCCATCATATATAAAGTCAACCCTTGCAGCAGAAGTGCACCCAATCACCCTGACAGCCATCAAGGAAACTTCTTTTAACCTTTCCATCTCATCTTCAGTTAAACCTGTTTCAAATATATATCCTGTCATCCCTTTTGTATATTTTGATTCATAGTCATAAAAACCTTTTTTCGGCCGTATCCATATGGGTGGAAGAACAATATCTGACAAAACACTTACAGTAAGCTCTTTACCTTGAAGGAACTCTTCAATAATAATTTTCGTGTCAAATTTCAGTGCCTCTTTTAATGCCTTATCAAATTCAATCTGGTTTTCTACAATACTGATTCCAATTGTTGAGCCTTCACGGGCCGGTTTGACAACACATTTTTTGAAAGGGATTTTTACATTATAATCCCCATCACATACCATATAATTTGCAGTAGGTATGTTGTTTGCAACAAAAACATATTTTGATAAAGCCTTATCAAATGCAACAGCACTTGCTGCAACATTCGAACCGGTATATTTTATCCCAAGACTTTCCAAAAGCCCCTGTATGGTGCCATCTTCGCCAAACCTTCCATGAAGTGCATTAAAACAAATATCAGGTTTTAACTCTATAAGCCTGCTTGCAATATTTTTATCCACATCTACCAGAACACAATTTTCATACCCGTTTTCAATTAGTGTATTATACACTGCACTTCCTGTTTTGAGAGATACTTCCCTCTCACTTGAAAAACCACCATAAAGTACTGCTATTCTTTTATTTTTCATCCTATTTCCTTTTAAAATATTCTGCCAGTTCAAAAGAAAACTTTGTAATGCTTCCTGCTCCAAAAGTCATAATTACAGATTTGTTTAAGTTTAAACCATCTATATATCTGAAAAAATCTTCATTATTTTCAAGATAAACAGCATCTTTGAATCCATGTTTTTTCATCTCTTCGACCAGCACTTTTGAATCTACCCCTTCAATTGGTGATTCACTTGCAGGATAAATATCGGTTACAAAAACCCTGTCGGCATAAAAAAATGATTTTGCAAAGTCATTCATCAAAAGCTTGGTCCTTGTGTATCTATGGGGTTGAAATATAACTATTATATTTCTATCTTCATAGGCCTCCCTTACAGCCTTTAGTGTCGCTTTTATCTCTGTGGGGTGATGACCGTAATCGTCAAAAACAACTATATCTTCAGATTCAAATCTTTTACTGAGCCTTCTTTGAACACCCTGAAAGTTTTTTATCGCTTCTTTAATCACCGATATTTCAATTGAAAATTCCAATGCCATCCCTATTGCAGCAAGCGAATTGGAAACATTATGTTCGCCAGGAAAATTCAGCTCAAATTCTCCCAGGTCTTCACCATATGCACTTACATTATAAGATGTTTTGAAGCCATTTTTTCTTATATTTGAAGCAGTAATATCTGCTTTCGAATGTATCCCGTAAGTAACTACTTTTTTATTTATCAGATGAAAAATATCTGCACAATTTTCATCATCAAGACAGATAAAATTTTTGCCATAAAATGGTACTCTGTTGGCAAATTCTGCAAAGGCATTTTTTATATCATCAAGGTCTTTATAACAATCAAGATGCTCAAGGTCTATGTTTGTAATAACCGAAAAAGTTGGATATAAAATGAGAAAAGACCTGTCACTTTCATCTGCTTCGGAAATCATAATAAGACTTTTGCCCAAACTTGCGTTGTTGTTTTCACTGTTGAGTCTCCCACCAATTACAATAGTTGGGTCAAGCTTGGCTAATTTAAAAATCTCTGCAATCATTGAAGTCGTGGTCGTTTTGCCGTGACTTCCTGCAACAACTATTGAGTATTTCATGCGCATTAATTCCGCAAGCATTTCAGCTCTTCTTATACAAGGTATATACATTTCAGTAGCAGCCAAAATCTCAGGATTGTCTTTTTTAACGGCAGATGAATAAACTACCACATCTACATTTTCCACATTCTCTTTTGAGTGGCCTTTAAATACTTTTACACCAAGCCCTTTTAATCTTTCTATATTGGCATTTTCCCCGAGGTCTGAGCCAGTAACTTCAAAGCCTAAATTTTTCACCACCTCAGCTATACCGCTCATCCCTATTCCACCAATACCAACAAAATGTATTTTTTTTACCTTTCCAAAAATCATAAATTCATCCCTTTTAAAATAATCGAAACTGAGTCTTTTAAATGTAGTTGCTTTAGTTTTGGTAAATATTTCTTCTGATAATTGTTGGAAATATCCTCCAACTTTTTTATAAGTAGGTTTTTATCCAGATTATGCTCTTCAATAATTACCCCTATTCCCTTTTCTACCGCCTCAAGCGCATTGAAATACTGATGGTTTTCAGCAGCTATTTTTAAAGGCACAAAGACGGCAGGTCTTTTGACTGTCATTATTTCAAATACCGAACCAGAACCGGCACGACTAACAATTATATCAGCCATTTCATAATACTTATCTATATCTTCAAGATAAGGTAAAACTTTTAGTTTGTTATCATTTAATATTCCCATCTGCTCATATCTGTGGGTAGTTTCATTGTAAAGCTTTTTGCCTGTCTGGTGAATTATTGAATATCCTTTATCTATCAGCTCTTTTGCACTCTCTGTCATTATACTGTTCAAAAGTCTGCTGCCCTGGCTCCCACCAATAAGCAAAATCGTTTTATTTAAAATATCTTTAGGCTCTCTTTGAAGGATATTTTTTCTTACCGGGTTTCCCGCCTGAACTATTTTACCCTTTGCTTTCAATGTCTTGTCAAAACTTACAAATACTTTCTTTGCATACTTGGCAAAAAATCTATTTGTCCTTCCCATTACAGAGTTTTGCTCATGAACATACAAATCACACCCTCTGGTAATTGCTATTATACCTGAGACTGCCGCTGCAAACCCTCCAAAAAGAATAACCTTGTCACTAACATCAAAATACCTTCTTAATCTGTAAAACTCTTTAATTATACTTGTAATTACTTTAATCTTCCCAAATATATTCTGCCCTGCAAAAGGTTTTATGCGCTGTTCAATAAAGTTAAAATTCATCTTTGTCAAAATATCCCTTTCAAGACCTCTGTCTGATACCATAAAAACAAACTCTACCCCTTTGGCCCTTAACTCTTCTGCCACAGCAATTGCAGGATAAAGATGTCCTCCTGTGCCACCACCTGCCAGAATAACTTTCATTGCAACTCCTTTACACTTCTAAGCAAAATCCCAATAGCACCAAGCTGAAAAATTAGCGCAGAACCACCATAGCTTATTAGAGGCAGTGTAATCCCTTTTGTAGGAAGCATACCAATTGCAACACCAATATGTATAATAGCCTGATAAATTATCAAAAAAGCTATCCCAAGAGTAAGAAGTCTCTTGTACCTGTCTTTATGCATAAATGCTATTTTAAAGGATATATAAAAAATGTAACAAATAAGAATTAATACGATAACTGCCCCAATAAAGCCAAATTCTTCTGCAATAATGGAATATATAAAGTCGGTATGTGCCTCAGGCAGAAAGTACAGTTTTTGTGAGCTATTGCCAAGTCCTTTACCAAAAAGCCCACCGCTCCCAACGGCAGTCAATGACTGGATAAGCTGATAGCCAACGGTATCTTTATATTCCCATGGATTTAAGAAACTTATAAATCTCATTTTTCTGTAATCACCCATCATAATAAGTGTCACAAGAATCGGAATCACCATAAAGATTGCGCCCAATATATGCATAACATTTATCCCGCCTACAAAAAGCAGTGTGAATGCAAGAAGCATCAAAAGAAAAGTTGTACCAAAATCCGGTTCAAGCATAATCAAAGATGCAAGTATACCAAGCAGTATTGAAGCAGGCAAAAAACCTCTTGAAAAGTCTTTTAATTTATCCTGCTTTTTATCAAGATAATGAGCCAGGTATAATATTGTAGTAAATTTGGCTATTTCTGAAGGTTGTAAATTTATTAACTGAAAAACAATCCATCTATGTGAGCCGTTGATTGCAGGAAACACAAATACCGCCAGCAACAAAAACAGTGTCATAAGATAAATTACAAACACTGCTTTTCGATAAAACTCAAGCGGTATTCTATACACAGCTATCATGGTCAGCACACCGATAATTGAAGCTATAAACTGCTTGAAGAAAAAATATGTTTCACTTTTTCCAATACGTAAAGCCTGCATTGAGCCGGCTGAAAAAACAAATATAAAACCTATAAGCACCAACAGAAGAGTAACGGTTATCAATTTTATCTTTTCATTTGATAAATTATCAACTCTCATCCTATCTTTTCCTTTATTTCATTTACATATTTCTTGAAATATTCCCCTCTTTCTTCAAAATTTTTGAATTGATCAAAGCTCGCACATCCCGGAGAAAAAAGGACATATTTTATATTTTCACTGTTTTGATAAGCATTCTCAACGGCATCTTTTAATGAATAAACACTTATTATTTCTGCATTTACTCTTCCTAAAAGCTGATTTTCTATCTTTGCTGCAGCTGCACCATAAAGTATTACTTTTTTAACTTTTTCATTTATAAGAGCTGCAAGCTCGCCAAAGTCCCCCCCTTTGTCATAACCACCTAAAATCAATATGCAATCTTCTTTTACTGATTTTAATGCAACCATTGTAGAGTCAACATTTGTTCCCTTGGAATCATTTATATAAATCGTTTCATTTATTGCACCCACAAATTCGCACCTATGCTCAAGCCCTGTTAGATTTTCTATTAAATGTGTCATATCACCAAAGAAATCAAACAATGAAGAAGACAGGCTTAAGGAGAAAGCAAGGTTAATTTTATTATGCCACCCATAAAGGTTAAAGTTATCAAGGCTCACGTAAAAATTTTCAAATCTTAGTTTGTTGTCCTCGAAAACAGGGAAATTTTTCAAATTTTCATCTATAAAAACTGTTGATTCGGGAAGCTTATTTACAAGACATTCACTATTTAAAGAAAATAGCTGACCTTTTGTGATGTCTTTTATTTTTATTTTTGATTTCAAATAGTTCTCAAAATTACCATACCTGTCAAAATGGTCATCTGTAACATTGGAAATGCAAGATGCATCTGCCCTGAAATATTTTATCAAATCAATCTGAAAACTGCTAAGCTCCACCACATAGACATCATACCCTTCAATAACGGCTTCACCGAAAGCAAATCCTATATTTCCGCAGGCTTTTGCTTTTACACCATAATTATTGAGTATCTGTGCGGTCAGATAAGTGATAGTGGATTTTCCATTTGTTCCCGTAACCGCTATTATTTTTGATTCTCTTTCCAGAAGATTGTACGCAAGGTCAATTTCGCTTGTTATTTTATTTTTATTTATTCCAAGATTATTGATATCAATACCTGGAGATACCACATATATGTCATACTCATCCGTAACCTTGTTAATTTCAGGAAAATCTGTTAACTTGTCGTCATATATATGGATATTGTTAATACCCATTTTTTTTAGTAATTTTTCAGCAGATTTTCCACTCTTACCATATCCTAAAATAGCAGTTTTCATATAATTACCTTAATTTTAGAGTACTTAAAGCAAGCAACGCGAGAACAAATGAAGCAATCCAGAATCTCACAATAATTTTGGGCTCCTGCCATCCTTTCAGTTCAAAATGGTGATGAATAGGTGCCATTCTAAACAGTCTTTTCCCTTTTGTTGCCTTAAAAAATCCAACCTGAAGAATTACTGAAATCGTTTCCAAAACAAATAATCCTCCAACAATAGCAAGTACAATTTCCTGTTTTACAATGACTGCCACTGTCCCAAGAGCCGCCCCAAGTGACAAACTACCCACATCACCCATAAATACAGATGCTGGATATGCATTGAACCACAAAAACCCAAGTCCAGCACCCACAAGGCTCCCACAAAAAATTGACAATTCACCTGAGCCAGGTACGTAAAAAATCTGCAAATAGTTTGCTATTTTTATATTCCCAGCTACATATGCAAAAATTATAAATGTCCCAAAAGAGATAACACTTGGCATCACCGCAAGACCATCGAGTCCATCGGTGAGATTTACCGCATTTGATGTACCAACAATTATAAAAACTGATAGAACAATATAAAAATATGATAAGTCTATTATAAGATTTTTAAAAAATGGAAACGCCAGTTTTGTTGAAAAATCGCCTTTGCTTGCAAATATAACAGAAATTGAAACAATTACCGCAACTAACAGCTGGAGAACAAATTTAGCTTTAGGTGTTATCCCTTCAGGATTCTTTTTTACGGTCTTGATATAGTCGTCATAAAACCCTATCATCCCTGTACAAATGAAGGCAAAAAGTGCTATCCAGATATATAAATTCTTCAAATCAGCCCATAAAATCGTTGATATTGCAGCAGAAATAATTATAAAGATACCGCCCATTGTCGGGGTGCCTTCTTTTGCCTTATGCCTTTCAGGCTCATAACCTTTTGCCTTCTGGGAAAGTTGTAAATTTTTAAGTTTTTCTATTACAATAGGACCTAAATATAAACTTAGAATCAAGGAAGTAATTATGGCATAGACTGTACGAAAGGTAATATACTTAAACACATTAAACACAATAAAATATTCTGATAATGGATAAAGTAAGTTATACAGCATTTTTTCCCATCTCCTGACTTCTACCCTTTATAAACTCAACAAACTCTTCAAACCTTTTGCTCCTTGAAGCCTTAATAAGCAAAACTCCGCTATTCATCTCTGACAGCTTTTTAAACACTTCATCTTTTGTTAAATAGCTTTCAGTATTGTCATACGCAGGCAGGTTTACATACTTTTCCCCGAAAAACATAAATCTGATATTATTATTGTTTTTGGCAAATTCATTTATTTGTTTATAAAACTCATCCTCAAAACCTTCGATTTCTGCCATTTCGCCTATGAGCGCGTATTTACCACAATCATTTTCAATATTCCCAAGGCTCCTCAATGCTTCCAAAAGGGACTCGAAGGAGCAATTATATGTATCATCAATTACTGTAAGGTCCCCTATTTTTATGACATCCCCTCTGTGCTCTTCCGGAGAAAAGTTTAATATTGTCTCGGCAATACTTTCATAAGATATCCCTTCACTTAAGCCCAATACTGCGGCTGCACAAAGATTTTGCACAAAGTGATTATAAAAATGATTCAACACAAATTGATATTTTTTATCTCTGAAATTGATTGAAAAGTTAATATTGTTATTTACCAGTTTTTCGCCAAAAATTCTCGCATCACATTTATTTGAAAAACCATAAACAATAACCTTACATTTGTAATTTTTAATAAAAGGTACCACATTTTCATAAACAATTGCATAATCTTTAACATACTCAAGCATACTTGCTTTTTCAGTGCCGATTGCATCAACACTATTAAATCTTCCAATATGTGATTTACCTACATTTGTTACTATTCCTATATCAGGATTCAAATAACCGGATAGTGCTTCAATTTCGCCAGGATTATTGGTGCCTATTTCAAAAATAGCATATTCACTTTGAGTATCAATATTTGCCGCATTTAAAGACACACCTATTTCATTATTAAAATTTTTATAAGCTACAAATACACTTTTTTTACTGCCCAAAACCTCACCTGCCATTTTTTTGGTGGTTGTTTTCCCGGCACTTCCAGTAATACAAACAATTTTACCCTTGTAGCTATTGAGGTTTGCCTTTCCTATCCCTTTTAAGGCCATTAAGCTGTTTTTTACCAGTATCTTGTTGTAATCGATTCTATTATACACTTCCTCATTATCAAGAATCACAACACAGGCACCTTTTTTTATCGCATCATCAGCGAACATATTTCCGTCAAAATTTTCACCTTTCAAGCCGATAAATATATCCCCTTCTTTAATTTTTCTCGAATCGATACTGACACCGCCAAAGAAGATTTCATTCTCAACTTTTATATCAACAAAATTTTGAAGGTAATAAGCTATATCAAATTTTTTCATATATTTTTAAACCCTTTTAAAAGCTCTTCCCGGTCATCAAAATGAATCTTTTCTTTTTCGATAATCTGGTAATCTTCATGACCTTTACCTGCTATCAAAACTATATCCCCGTTTAAGGCTATTGATATTGAGTGCAATATCGCCTCTCTTCTGTCCGGAATAACAATGACATTTTCCATGCTACTAAAACCTTCTAAAATATCATCAATAATTTTCTCAGGTGATTCTGTCCTCGGATTATCACTTGTAACGATTGTTATGTCAGAATAACTTTGAGAAACCTTTGCCATTCTTGGCCTTTTAGTCCTGTCTCTGTCGCCGCCACAACCAAATACAGTAATAATTCTATTTTTCTTATAAGGTTGTAGCGCCTTTAAAACATTTAGCAGTGCATCATCTGTATGAGCGTAATCCACAAAGTAAAAAACACCTTTATGTTCAAATTTTTCAAGCCTGCCCGGGACATTTTTAAGATTATTAATCCCTGTTTCAATAAATCCTCTATCAAGGCCAAGCGCAAAAGCTACCCCTGAAGCACATAAGATATTTTCAAGATTGTGTTGGCCTACAAGATTTGCATCTATTTGATAGATATCTTCTTTTATTGACAAATCACATTTAATGCCGTTAAGAGAGTATTCCACATTCAAAGGTATAATATCACTGCCTCTGGAAAGCGAATAAGATAACTTATCAAGTTTTATTTCTTCAAAAAGCCTTTTCCCATATTCATGCTCTATATTAACCACGCATCTGTCAGTGTATTTTTCCGTAAAAAGCATCTTTTTTGAATTATAGTAATCTTGTATATCTTTATGATAATCAAGATGATCCCCGGTAAGGTTTGTAAAAGCTGTCACATCAAATGGTATCCCCAAAATTCTGTTTTGCTTGAGAGCATGTGATGAGACCTCCATTACAAGGCTATCAGCGCCCTTTTTCAACCCTTCACTGATCATTCTACATATTTCATACATTCCCGGAGTCGTATTATTGGCAATAATTTTTTCACCGTATATATTGTATTCAACTGTTCCAAGCCTTATTACTTTTTTACCTGCAGACAGTAAAATGCTTTCAACAAGATAGCTTGTTGTCGTCTTACCGTTTGTACCGGTAATACCTACCTTTGTAAGCTTACTGAAATCTATTCCAAAGAAGTTTATACACATATTATTAAACACTTTTTTTGAATCGTTTACCAAAATATGGGCAACCCCTTGCAGCCTTTTTTCTGATATAATTGTGAGCACCTTCCCATTTTTAATAACATCATTTACTACATTGTGTGAATCAAATGTCTCTCCTTTCATTGCAACAAAAACAGATTTCTCTTTAAGTGCTCTATGGTCAAATGAGATATCTTCAACATCAATATCAAGGAGCTTTTCATCAGAAATATCAATAATGTCTTTACTATCAAGAAGCTCTTTTATTCTCATCTTCCACCAGCATTTGATTAAGATTTAATTTATAAAATACTGCTATCTGCTCCGCCAATTTTCTGAAAGTATAAGCAGCCGTGCTCCCACCGTAAATTGATTTTTTAGGAGAATCATAAGTAACAATCATTACAAACTTAGGGTTTTCGGCTGGAAAAAAGCCAACAAAACTCGCGTTGTATTCCCTATATGAATAGGAGTTGCTCTCTTTGTCAAATTTTTGTGCCGTACCGGTCTTTCCTGCAATCTTAACAATTGAAGACTTTGCATTTTGACCGGTTCCATCTTCAACCACCTTTATCAAAAGTTCTTTCAGTAAATTTGCTGTATAATCACTCATTATTTTTTTTCTTTCCTTCGAAACACCTTTTATCACTCTTGGGGTAATCAGATAACCCCCATTAGCTATTGAAGCATAAAATCTTAAAATCTGAATGGGTGTTACGAGAACCTCCTGGCCAATTGAAATTGATGGTCTTGAAAGCCCTGACCACTGTTTGTAATTTCTCAAAAGCCCGGTTTCATCCGCGAATCCTACTACCCCTGAACTATCTCCAAAACCGTATTTTTTGATATAATCATAAAACTGTCTGGAGGTAATTTTTTCCGAAAGCTTTATAGTCCCGATATTACTTGAAAATGCAAATACTTCGGATAAGTTAAGTTCCTTATACTCATGCACATCATTAAATGTATGCCCCATATAATAATATTTACCGTTTTCACAGTTTACCTTCTCATTCCACTTCAAAACTCCTGCATCAGAAAGGGCTGCAAACGTAACAGCCTTAAATATCGAGCCAGGCTCAAAAAGATAATAAAACAAAGGGTCTTTCCATAGCTGCCTTTTGTAATTTTCAAAGCTATTTGCATCAAAAGATGGCAGTGAAGTAGAGAAGATTATCTCACCTGTTTGTATATCCATAGCACCTGCAAGTACACCTTTTGCCCCAAATTCTTTCAAATCATTATATAAGATTCCACTTACAACCTTTTGTAAATCCACATCTAAAGACAGATAGATATTTTTATCCGGGCTGGTTTTCATTATCTTGTCTTCAAAAGTCATTGTGTTACCTCTGCTGTCTCTCAAAACAGCCACATTGACTTTTTCCCCTTTGAGAGTTTTTTCAAAAAATGTTTCGACACCTTCAAGCCCCTGATTATCAATCCCTGTAAACCCAACTATTTTTGAAGCAGTATCCCCTTCCGGATAAAATCTTCTTTCCTGGTAAATTAGCTGCAAATTTTCATCAAGACGAGTAAGCTTCCTTGCACTTTCTACATCAAGGCCTCTGTCAATCCATACAAAACGATCTTTTTTCAAAATTTTTTCTTTTACCCTGTTTGAAAGATTTACACCGTTGACACTCAAAACATATATAAAATTCTTAGGATTTTTTATCTTTGAAGCATCAACATAAACTGATGCAGTATAAACATTTGTTGCCAAAACTTTTGCATTCCTGTCGAAAATCATACCTCTATTTTTATCCAATGTTACTGTAACAGAAGACTGGTTTTTTGCCATATCCTCATAAAAATCGTGTTTTACAACTTGCAGGTAAAAAAGTTTGAGAACAATACCTAATATACAAACTGTCAAAGCACCTGCTATAAAAGTTGCTTTAAAATAATCATTTAACATAAAATGTCCGCCCGGCATCCATAAGTTTAAGCCCCATATCATCAGCTTTTTCTGTTAAAAGATATACATCGGTAATCTTATATTCTTGTCTTTTCAAACTCTCGTATCTTATCCTTGCTTCTTTAAGCCTTGAACTTATTTTGCTAATCTGATAACCGGTTTTGATACTTGAAATTTTTACCGCTATAATAGCGACACTAATTGCAGCAATTATAAAAAGCTTCACAAAAAAAACTTTGTTTATACTTATTTCAATTGACTTGATCCCCGCAATAATTGCCTTCATACTATCTTCTCCGCAGCCCTTAATTTTGCACTTCTACTAAGTCTGTTATTCTGGAGTTCTTCTTCTGAAGGGGTTACAGGCTTTTTTGTCAAGATTTTGAATGTTTGTACTTTTTTGCAATTACATACAGGTGTTTTTATTTCACAAATGCAATCTTTTGCGTAAAATGTAAGAAAATCCTTTACAAGTCTGTCTTCCAATGAGTGGAAGGAAATAAACACTACTCTCCCTCCCTTTTTTATTATCTTTTCAATTGACCTTAAAAGAGACTCTATCGACTCAAGCTCTTTATTTATAAAAATCCTGAGGGCCTGAAATGTCTTTGTGGCTGGATGAACGCCTGGCTTGTGGAACTTTTTCGGAACTGCATCAAATACAATATCAGCAAGCTCCTTGGTAGTTGAAATTTTTGAAATGCCCCTTTTTTGAACAATTTTTGATGCAATCCTCTTTGCAAATTGTTCTTCTCCGTATTTTTTAAGAATATTTGCTATTGTCTCCTCTGGAAATGTATTGACAACCGTGTAAGCATCCATATCAAAACTTTTGTCCATTCTCATATCAAGGGGACCGTTACGTATAAAAGAAAAACCCCTTTGAGCGTCATTTAATTGAAAACTTGATGTCCCAAAATCCGCATAAAGACCATCAACTTTATCAATGCCAAGCTCAGCCAGTACTGATTCAACTTCAGAAAAATTTTTATTTATAATTACTACATTTGGTTTATCGAATTTGGATTTCAATCTATCAACTGCATCCTGATCTCTATCAAAAATCAAAAGCTTACCTGTTTCCCCTATTCTTTCAAGAACCAGTTGTGCATGTCCACCGCCACCACCGGTACAATCAACATAGACACCACCATATACCGGAGCAAGAAAATCAATCAGTTCTTTAGGCATTACAGGCTTATGCATTTGTCACCTGCTATAAGTTAATTTCCGGAAACTGCTCTGAAATTGTGTTGAACATATCCTCTACATCAACATGTTCAAACTCTGCCTCCCATTTTTCTTTCGGCCAAATTTCTATTTTATTTCTTACCCCTACTATCACACATTCAGAAGCAAGACCTGTCTTTTCTCTCAATATATTTGGTATCAATACCCTACCCTGCTTATCTATTGTGCAATCCTCTGCTGTGGAATAAAGATACTTTATAAATTTTTTTACCTTTGGGTCTGTAGGAGGCTCTTTTTCCCAGGCATCCTCAAGCTTTGACCATTCATAAACAGGGTATGCCACTATATGGCTGCCAAGCGAAACAAGTATCAAAGACTCATCATTATACTTGGATTTGAGTATATCCCTGAATTTGGACGGAATACTAACCCTCCCTGTTTCATTGATGGTATGCAAGCTTTTGCCTTTAAAACTGCCTAATATTTTCATAACATTTTATACCAATAAATGACATTATATGACAAATAATACACATATACCGCATTTACTGTCAAGGGAAATATTTATTGTAGAGTACCTAAAAAAGTATCGTTTTAGACTATCATAAAAATAAATTTGCATTATCATGTACTCACTGTATAATTAAAGGGGAAGAAAGAGTTGATATGAATATACTTGAAGGAAGAATAAAGCAAACACATAAAGCTGAAAACAAGGGCAAATATATACTTTACTGGATGCAGGGAGCTTTTAGGTGCAATTACAATCATTCACTTGAATTTTCCATCTATTTGTCAAATTTATATAATTTGCCTTTGATTGTGCTTGTCATATTAAATCTTGACTATCCTGAAGCAAATTATAGAAGTTTTAAGTTTTTTTTAGAAGGTTTAAACGATATCAGCAATACTCTTAAAAACAGAAAAATTTCTCTCCATTTAAGAAAAGGGCGCTTTGAGAGTGTACTGAGTGAGTATAAAACCAATATTCATACATTAGTTACTGATAAATCATATCTGCCTAACCTTAAAAATATAAAAATAGATATCTTTAAAAAACTTAATCTTAATTCATATGAAGTAGATACAAATCTTGTTGTGCCGGTTGAAATTGCATCCAGCAAAATGGAGTATGGTGGTTACACAATAAGACCAAAGATTAAAAGATTATATGAAAATTATATCAGTGATTTTTCTATGAACGATTATAAAAATGCATATGTAGAGCAGATTATAGATTTTGATATTAATGATACAGATAGTTTGCTTAAAAGTGTTGAATATGTTTCACCGATAAATATCAAAGGGGGAGAAAAAAACGCCGAAAATACCCTTGAATATTTTATTCAAACTGGATTTAAGAGATATGCGCTACAAAGAAATGACCCATGCTCAAATGTGGAATCCAATTTATCCCCATTCCTGCACTTTGGGCACATTTCGCCAATTAAAGTTTTAAAAACTTTGCCACATGATGATTTCGAAAACTACGAGGCATTTTTAGAACAAATAGTTATAAGAAGAGAGTTGGCGCATAATTTTACATTTTATTCGGATACTACTAATAATCTAAGCAAATATCTTCCAAAATGGGCTAAAGATACACTATTTGACCACAAACAGGATGAAAAAAAATATTTATACAAACTTAAAGATTTTGAACAGGCAAATACCCATGACATTTATTGGAATGCGGCTCAAAAAGAGCTTTTAAAAACAGGAAAAATACATAATTACATGAGAATGTACTGGGGCAAAAAGATTATTGAATGGAGTAATGACTATAAAGAAGCCTACAACATTATGGCTTATCTAAATAATAAATACGCAATTGATGGCAGAGACCCCAATAGCTATGCCGGGATAATGTGGTGCTTTGGTATGCACGACAGACCTTTTATTGAAAGGGATATATTCGGAAAAATCAGATATATGTCAGAAAATGGTCTTAAAAGAAAGTTTGACATTGAAAAATATTATAAAATGTGGAGCATAAAATGAAAAGTTTAGCTATAATTACAATAATCATATTTATGTATACCTGTTATTCATATGGGGACACAAAAATTGGGATTGGCTCTATTTTCGCATCTTCTAAAAGTAACTTTGACATAAATAGCAGCAAAACCATTCACAGTTATAAAGAACCCGACAAAACTCATTATAGCTCAGCAATGATTGGCGAAATTGTTTCTTCCAAAATATTAAAAAATGGTTCTGTTAAGGGTGGATTTGGTTTTACAGATGAACTAAAAGGGCTATTTTTAAAATACAGCTCTAAGATTAAAAATTTTTAAAATATAAAATTAGTTTATTCATAGACCCCTTATCAAAGACATGGGAAGACCCTTACAAATTAAATTATGAACGCAGTGAAACAAATATCAACACATACGGTTTAAAACTTGAATTAGATGATATAAATAGTTCAAATCTTATATTTAAATATTCCCTCAAGTACTCAGATGTACGGAAAGATAAAATTGAATACAAAGACTTAAAAAGGGATGCAATTTTCAAAGATTTTACATTTGGATACAAAATCAAAACAAAAAAAAGAGGACTTGTTTTTGACCCTGAGGTTTCATTTTTGGCATCTTCTGCTAAAGGCAAAAGCAACAGCTATTACGGATATTCAGCGGGCCTGTCCACCTTATACTTCTCCAAAAAAATTACGGCTATTTTCAAATTGAAATACATTGATAAATACTTTAACGAAAATGACCATATTTTTGATAAACGCAGACAAGAAAAAACTTCATCAGCTTTTTTAATCCTTAACTTTAACAATCTGTTTAACTCAAAAAACATATACGCCACTTTACTATCAGGAATTTCAAACAAATTCTCAAATATTGCATTTTACAGAGAAGAGAAATTGTTTGCAGGCTTTATAGTGGGATACAAATTCTAAAATTTGAGGCGCCGGAAAACCGGCACACCTCATATTTTACCTTCAACCTCTTTTTTGACAAGATTTTTTCTGTTAAGATATCTGTTTAAAGCGTTAAGATAAGCCCTTGCACTGGCTTCAACCACATCAGTTGAATAACCTCTACCTGTGACTTCAAAACCTGAGTCCTCAAAAACAACACTTACAACCACCTCTCCCTGCGCATCCTTACCGGCAGTTACGGCATTAATTCTGTATTTTTTCAATCTCCCCTGAACACCTGAAATCCTTTCAATTGCTTTAAAACTTGCATCAACAGGACCATCCCCTGTTGATGCATCCATATTTATATTACCCTTTGCATCCATAAGCTGGACAGTAGCTGTGGGAACAGCGGTATTACCACTAACTATATTGATATACTCCAGAGTAAAAGTTTCCTTTGTAGAGCTTGATTGATTGTCAACAATAATTTCTATATCCTCATCGTACACTTCTTTCTTTTTGTCTGCCAATACCTTGAATTTATTATAGACTTTTTCTATATCAATCTTTTCTACATCATAACCAAGCTCCTGAATTCTTTTAATTAACGCATGTCTTCCTGAATGCTTGCCAAGCACCAGTTTGTTTGATGGAAACCCAACACTTTCAGGAGTCATAATTTCATAAGTAGTCCTTTCCTTTAAAACTCCATCCTGATGGATACCCGCTTCATGGGCAAATGCATTCTTTCCTATAATTGCCTTGTTTGGCTGAACCTCTACCCCTGTTATCGAAGTAAGCAATCTGCTGGACCTGTAAATTTCATGCGTATTTATACCATTTTGGACATCATTAAAAATGTCTTTCCTCACATACATTGCCATTATAACCTCTTCTAAGGAAGCATTCCCGGCTCTTTCCCCAATTCCATTTATTGTGCACTCAACCTGAGATGCCCCTGCCTTAATTGCAGCCAGTGAATTTGCAACTGCAAGCCCAAGGTCATTATGGCAGTGAACACTTATGACGGCTTTGTCAACATTTGGAACTTTATTCATAATTGTATATATAATCTTTTCAAACTCCATAGGGACAGTATAACCAACCGTGTCAGGAATATTTATCGTTTTTGCCCCCGCTTTTATAACCTTTTCAACAACTTTACACAAAAAGTCAAGATTTGTCCTTGTCGCATCCTCTGCACTGAATTCAACATCTTCACACAAGTTTCTCGCATATTTTACTGCATCAATAGCAATTTCAAGTACTTCTTCAGGAGTTTTCTTTAATTTATATTGCATATGGATATCTGAAGTAGCTATAAAAGTATGAATTCTTGGCCTTACAGCGTTTTTTAATGCTTCATAACCTACTTCGATATCCTTCTTATTTGCCCTACAAAGTCCTGCTACTGAAGGTTTTTTTACTGTTTCAGCAACTCTTTTTACAGCCTCAAAATCCCCCGGGGATGAAATAGGAAAACCGGCTTCAATGACATCGACCCCCAGCCTCTCAAGTTGCAATGCCATTTTAATTTTTTCATCAATGTTCATACTGAAACCGGGTGCCTGTTCTCCATCTCTCAATGTTGTGTCAAAAACTACAATCTTTCTCATTTGACTTCCTCCTGTCATTTTTATTTAAAAATCTAAAAAAAAAGCCCTACCCCCGTAGGAGGTAGGGCTTTTGTCAGCCTGGTAAAGAAGAGTTATACCTCTTCAATATGCTCCTCCACGGGCATTTTTTTCTTATAACGTAGTAGACCAAGTAGTAGCCCTGAAAAAACATAACCTAAAAAAAACAAAAACAGAAATATTTCAGGATACATGCCAATTATAAATATAAACAGCACAAACATCACCATAATATTAAAAGGACGTTTGCTGAGGCTGTCAATTTTCTTAAAACTATAATAAGGAAGCGAGCTAACCATTAAAAAAGCAAGCAAATATATTAAAAATACATAAGTAACAGGGATAGAGAAATCGGTCGGATTACCAAAAACGTCTTTTACAAAAAGAACGCTTGTAGCAATTATTCCAGCGGCTGAAGGTATTGGCAAACCTACAAAAAATTTGGAATCAACCTCTCCAACTTGCACATTGAACCTTGCAAGCCTAAGAGCACCACACGCAACGAATAAAAACGCCGCCATCCACCCGAGCCTCCCATAAGGTATCAAAAGCCACATATAAACCAAAACTGCCGGTGCAACTCCAAAAGAAACCAAATCACTTAATGAGTCCAATTGCACACCAAATTTGCTTGTAGCATTCAACGCTCTTGCAACCTTTCCATCAAGACCATCAAAAATAAAAGCAGCCAGTATAGCATAGGAAGCCGCCAAATAATCACCCTTGATTGATGCAACAATAGAGTAAAACCCGCAAAACATCCCCATAACTGTTAAAAAGTTGGGCAAAATACATTTTTTTTCGAACAACTACCTCACCTCTTGCTCTTTATCTTCAAATCTTGCTATCACCGTTTCCCCGGCTTTCACATGGTCATTGAGACCAACTGCTATAAAAGTGCCTTCAGGAAAATAGTGATCAACCCTTGAAGAGAATTTGATTATACCAAGCCTGTCTCCAATTTGCAACATTTCATTTTCTTTTGCATAGCAAACAGTTCTCCTTGCAACAAGCCCTGCAACCTGTTTGAATATCATATTACCATATTTTGACTCAACATATATGAGATTCTGCTCATTTTCAATTGAACTTTCAGGTTTATCAGCAGCAAGAAATTTACCAGGTCTATGTTCAACCTTAACAACAGTTCCTGTTACAGGCATTCTATTTACATGAACATTAAACACATTCATAAATACGCTGACTTTTTTGTACGTAACTCCATCAACCAGTTCATCTTTTATCTCAACAACTTTTCCGTCAGCAGCAGACACCGCTATATTTTCAAAAGGAGGAACTGTTCTTTCAGGGTCTCTGAAAAAAACCAAAAAGAAAACAAAGCACATTAAACTTAATAAAACCAGAAACCACTTCGGAAAAATAAGCAACACAAAAAAACTTACAAGAGCCACAATAATAAAAGGAAAGCCCTCTTTTGCTATCAAACTACACCCCTTAGACTGTTTGCTGGTAATTTAACAAGTATTGAAAAAAAAGCAAGTACATTTTTTGAGATTAATAATAAGCCAGGGGGCTTAGCCCCCTTTTATAATTAATTTTTTGTTTTATCTACAATTTTGCTTTTACCAAGCCAGCTCATCATTGACCTTAGCCTCTGGCCAACTATTTCTATTTCATGTTCTTCATCCATTCTTGTTAATGCGTTAAATGTAGGTCTGCCTGCTTTATTCTCAAGCATCCATTCTTTGGCAAAAACACCTGTCTGAATTTCGTTTAACACTTCTCTCATATTTTCTTTTACCTGAGGGTCAATTACCCTGGGGCCCCTTGTCATATCACCATACTGGGCTGTATTGCTAATCGAATACCTCATGTTGGAAATTCCCCCCTCATAAAGAAGGTCCACAATTAGCTTTACTTCATGCAAACATTCAAAATAAGCCATTTCTGGAGCATACCCAGCCTCAACAAGGGTCTCAAACCCATACTTAATAAGCTGGGTAAGTCCTCCACAAAGCACAGCCTGCTCTCCAAAAAGATCCGTTTCTGTTTCTTCCTTAAAACTTGTTTCAAGTACACCTGCCCTGGCTCCACCAATTGCTGCGGCATAAGATAAAGCAAGCTCCCTTGAATCGCCTGTATAATCCTGATATACCGCAATAAGGCAAGGTACACCGCCCCCTTTCTGGTATTCCGCCCTGACAAGATGTCCTGGCCCCTTTGGAGCAATCATAACGACATTTACGTTTTCAGGTGGAACAATCTGATTAAAATGGATATTAAATCCATGGGCAAACGCAAGATAGTCCCCTTCCTTAAGATTAGGCGCTATATATTCCCTATAAATATCTCCCTGGTGCTCATCCGGTGCAAGAATCATAATAACATCTGCCCATTTTGCAGCCTCAGAGATTTCCATTGCTTTAAGTCCTGCACTTTCAACCTTTGACCAGGAAGGGCTCCCTTTCCTGAGTGCCACAACCACATCAACACCACTTTCCTTCAAATTATTGGAATGCCCATACCCCTGGCTTCCATAACCTACTACAGCCACTTTCTTGGTTTTAATCAATTCGAGATTTGCATCTTTTTCATAATAGACCTTCATCTATTCCTCCTGATTTTTTATATCTTGTTTTGTAAATTCCGTTGTTGACTTGCTACCTCTTGCAATTGCCACACTACCTGTTCTTACAACTTCAATAATACCATACACTTCCAGCACATCAATAAAAGCTTTATTTTTATCCTTAGTCCCTGTGATTTCAATTACCAGTGATTCACTTGTCAAATCGATTATTTTCCCTCTGAAAGTATTAACTATACCAAATATTTCAGCCCTATATTTAGGTGATGCATGCACCTTTACAAGCATCATTTCTCTTTCGATATGTTCAACCTGAGTAACATCCCTTACTCTTATGGTGTTTATTAGCTTCCTCAACTGTTTGATTATCTGTTCTACAATCTTGTCATCACCATGAGTTACGATGGTCATAATAGAATATTTAGGATCATCCGTAACCCCCACTGACAGACTCTCAATATTGTACCCTCTTCCACTAAAAAGTCCTGCTACCCTTGACAATACCCCAAAATGATTTTCAACCAAAACAGAAATTATATGTCTCATGATATTACTCCCCGAATATCATTTCATTCAGTGCAGCACCTGCTGCAACCATTGGATAAACATTTTCTTCCCTGTCAACCCTAAAATCCATCAATACAGGCTTATCATCTATTTTAAGGGACTCACTTATCACATCAGCCACCTCAGAAGGTTTTTCAGCCCTAAGCCCCACACAGCCATAAGCTTCTGCCAATTTTATAAAATCAGGTTGACACTCAAGACATGAATAAGAATATCTCTTATTGAAAAACAAATGCTGCCATTGCCTTATCATACCCAGGAATTTATTGTTCAAAATAGCCACTTTTACACCAACTCTATACTGTACCGCAGTACAAATCTCCTGCATATTCATCAAAAAGCTTCCATCACCCGCTATATCAAAGACCTGTTTATCTGGTCTACCAAGTTTTGCTCCGATTGCTGCAGGAAATCCAAACCCCATCGTTCCAAGTCCACCGGAGCTTATAAATTGTCTTGGATGCTTAAATTTGTAAAACTGACCTGCCCACATCTGATTCTGTCCGACTTCTGTGGCAATAATGGCTTCACCGTCAGTAAGTCTGCAAATTTCTTCCACCACAAACTGCGGTTTTATAACTTTATCAGACTTTTTATAACTAAACGGTCTTTCAGTGTTCCAGACCTTTATCTGCTTTATCCAGCTTTTCCTTTGCTCCCTGTTTTTATCCCAGTTAAATTTATCAATATACTGATTTATCTGATTAAGAACCTTTTTGCAATCACCAACTATCGGTATGTCTATTTTTACTATTTTACTTATAGATGCAGGGTCAATATCAATATGGGCAATTTTGGCATTTGGTGCAAATCCGTCAAGTCTCCCTGTAGAACGATCTGAAAATCTTGTACCAATTGCAAGGATAAAATCGGTTTCGGTCATTGCCATATTTGAAGCATAATTTCCATGCATTCCAAGCCAGCCGACATAGTTTTCGTGGGCACTTGGAAAACCTCCAAGTCCCAGAAATGAATTCACAACTGGGATACTTAATTGTTCAGAAAGCTTGACCAGTTCATCAGTTGCACCACTAATTATCACCCCACCGCCAGCATATATCACTGGTTTCTTGGCTTCAGAAAGCTCTTTTAAAAGCTTTTTTATCTGCAACGGATGACCTTCGTATGTTGGGTTGTATCCAGGCAAGTTTATTTCGCCGTTACACTTGGCCTTAGTCTTGCTCGCAACCACATCCTTAGGTAAATCTATGACCACAGGACCAGGTCTGCCTGTGCTTGCTATATAAAAAGCCTCATTGATAATTTTAGGTAAATCATCCACATTCTGAACAAGATAGCTATGCTTTACAATTGGTCTTGTAATACCAATTATATCAGCCTCCTGGAAAGCATCTCCACCAATAAGTGCAGTTGGTACCTGACCAGTGAATGCTACAAGCGGCACAGAATCCATATATGCATTTGCAATACCTGTCACAAGGTTGGTAGCCCCCGGACCACTTGTACCAAAACAGACACCTACCTTCCCTGTCGCCCTTGCGTACCCATCTGCGGCATGGACGCCACCCTGCTCATGTCGTGGAAGCACATGCAAGATATCCGCATCAAACAAAGTGTCATAAATACCAAGGAGTACACCGCCAGGATAGCCAAAAACCACATCTACTTTTTGTTTTTTTAAGCATTCAACCAATGCCTCTGCGCCTGTCCTGCTCATAATTATTACCCCTTAAATTATTTAAAAAAATATTATGTTTAACTACACTAAATTTTTTTAAACGATTATCACATTAAATGGCTATTTTCAAGCAATTTTTTAGAGTTTGAAAAATATTTATAAAATTTCTAAAAACTCAAGAGATACAAGATAATTATTTCTGAAAATTCTATACTTGCCCCAATAGTGTCCCCTGTCCAACCCCCAAAGAAAAAATTAAATACTCTTATCAATAGCCTGGCCAAAATAAAACTTAATATGCTTAAAATTATATACTGCTTCAAGTTTATAAATATAAACAATACAAGTGAACTTAATAAAAAAATCAATAAATTTTCCTTAAATGAATAAGATTTAAAAAAATACCCTGTACCTTCAGCCCTTGCATAAGAAGAATTAGAAATTATATATGAACCAATAGCCCTTGAAAAAAACATTGCTACGGGAATCGTACCAGGGCTAATATTTCCAAAAATATTTAGTTTAAATATAAGCACTATTATCAGTGTCACCGTTCCCATTGTACCAATTCTGCTATCTTTCATTATTTCAAGCTTTTTGATTTTATCTTTGTGAGAAAAGAGTGCATCGGCAGTATCAGCAAGACCATCCAAGTGTAAAGCTCCTGTAAAAACAATTATTGTAATCAGCGCAAGTATTTCTTTTAAATAAATATCACCTGATAATACAAAATATGCAGTCAGCCCAATCAAAAAACCAACAAGGGGGAAATATGCAGGCGCATTTTCATTGTCATAATCTTTCAAATTAAGCCTAAATATTGTTAAAAATGAGAGCGCTGTGAAAAATGCTTTCATTTTGGAATACCGGCCTCTTCAAATGTAAACACATTTGAAATCAAATTTGCCGCTTGCTTTATAATTGGCAAAGCCAATACCGCACCAGAGCCTTCTCCAAGTCTCATTTTTAAATTTAAAATTGGCTCAAGCCCAAGATATTCAAGCATTTTTATATGACCTGGCTCTTCTGAACAGTGACCTGCAAAAATATAATCTTTTACAATTGGATTTAATTTGTAGGCAACAAGCGCCCCTGCCGTAGATATAAAACCATCTATTATTACAGGAATCTTACTGTACGCTGCTGCCAGTATCGTCCCTGCAATCGCCCCTATCTCAGCACCACCTACTTTTGCAAGAACATCAAGAGCGTCATCCGGCTTAGGATTATGCAATTTAAGCCCTTTTTTAATAACCTCGATTTTTTTCAAAACCCCTTCAGCAGTCAAACCGGCACCCTTACCTGTCATCATCTCCACTGAATTCCCGGTAATCACTGCACCAATAGCTGCAGATGGGGTTGTGTTTCCTATACCCATTTCTCCAGTCAATACTATATCAAGCTGATTTTCCTTAATGTACTTCAACGTAACATCGATTCCAGCCTCAACACATTCAACCGCCTGCTGTCTTGTCATTGCAGGCTCCTTTGTAAAATTTTTTGTCCCCTTTACAACTTTTTTAGATAGAAATTCATTTTTGACACCATCAAGATTTTCTATTTCATATTTAGAACCTACATCAGTTAATATAATTTTTATTCCCTCCCTTTTCCCCAAAACACTTACGGTTGCCATATCATTTAAAAAAGCATTAAACATTAATCCCGTAACTTCTTGAGGAAATGGTGAAACACCCTCTTCCACAACGCCATGATCACCAGCCATTACAAACACGGCTGCATTTTTGATTTCAGGTTTTAAAGTTTCATAAATAGCACATAGTTTCTCTGAAATATCGTGCAGTCTTCCCATTGCCTTGTGAGGCATAAGCAAATTATCCGTACGGTTTTTAGCTAATTGCAAAAATTTGTCTGATGGTCTTGATATATTATCTAATATTTCATTTAACATATTTTACCGCCCCCTTGATTCAAAATATTTTTTTAATCTGCCAAGGACAAAGTCGTAACTATTCTCATCATGATTTTTTATACATTTGGAACAATCTTTAATATTGTTCATCAATTTAAAATCACCGCCGCAATCCTCAATTAAATACAATGGACAAAAACAAAACAGGCAATTTTGGTTTTGTATTTTATGACATGGATAATATTCACAATCCTTATTACTGAAAAATCTATAGCTCACACTCTCCTCCAAACACGCTTATTTTATGGATAAAGGGCAACCTGACACCATTAATATTACCTTATCGCTAATGGATGCAATTTTTTGATTTGCAAGTCCCAACAAATTGGTATATTCCCTTGATAATTTATCCACAGATATCAGCCCGAGCCCTACTTCATTTGAAACAATTGCCAGATTTTTAAATTTTGAAATATTTATATACTCTACTAATTTATCAACCTCTTTTAATACATTTTCTTTATAAAAGATAAGATTATTTATCCAAATAGTAATACAATCAATTAAAATAAAATCGTAATGTTTGCATTTTTCAAGAGCCCCAGTTAGATTTAAAGGCTCTTCGATGGTTTCCCACTCCCCTTTTCTCTCAAGCTTATGCAGTAATATCTTCCTCTGCATCTCTTCATCAAACGGCTCGGCCGTAGCTATATATGCTTTGTAGTCAAAGCTATTACCTAAACTAAGGCCATAAGTTGTTTTCCCGCTTTTAATCCCACCTGTGATAAATGTAATCATTTTTTCTGAAAAACTCCTTTAAATAATTAATAGAATCGTAAAAATCCTTTTCACCAAATACTTCGACAATTATATCAACATTATTGTCACTGGCAAAACCAAACAGATAATTTAATTTTTTTTCATCCAGATATCTGACAGACAGATGATCCTTACCATTTTTTACCCCATGCAAATGATAAGCTTTAATAAAGCTTCCATAAGTGTTTATAAATGCCTTAATATCCACACCTTCCAATATTGCGTGTCCGACATCAAAGCATATATCTGCACCTTTTGAAGATATCTTATCAAAGAAACTCACATCATTGATATTCTCCACCAGGGTAGCAGGAAATTTTGCTAAAAATTTTTCCAAATAATCAAAAAATATCTTATTATTTACGGGATGTACAATTAATTGCTCAGGCTTTAAAAGGGAAAGCTTTTCGGCAAAAAATATTAATCTATCCCAATCCCCTTCTTTTCCCAAATCTAAATCAATAGGCATATGGATGTAATATTTTAATTCTTGTTTGGCTTCTAACAATTGCTCAATCTCAGTTTCATCCGGCAAATCGTAATGATTGAAGCTGTCAAGATACAAAAGTTGCACAATATCAACCTTATTTTGTAAATATTTTACATTCACTACCCTGCTGTCATGAATAATAAAAGATGTGGTGCCTATTGATTTAATCTCTTTCTTCATTATTGAAGCCTGTATGAAATCTTTAATGGGAAACTTACTGTTTCAGGTGGAAGCTGCTCAAATGTAATTTTTTCCTGCATGTCCAATGTATTTTTATCAAGTATTTCATAACCTGAAGATTTCAGTATCTCTAATTTTTCCAGTTTACCTAATTTGCTAACCGTTATCATAACCTCAACATCACCTTCAATCCCCCTTCGTCTTGCTAGAAAAGGATATTCCAACCTTTCTTTAATTTTTGACAATATATATTTAGAATAGCTTTTTATATCAAATGCAGGCTCTAAATCATTACTCTCTGCTACATCCTCTTGAGTAGCTACCTCGTTAAATTTACTTTCTACATTTTTAAGCACATTAGTTTTGGTTATAGTATACGTATAACCTTCTGTTGGTTTTGCAGAATTTGAAATATCTTTATTTATTGACTGTATCTTAACATCATTTACTTTTTTGATAGGAATATTGTCTTTATCGGGGATATCAGCAATTTTATTTTTTATAAAAGGTTTAGGTCTAACCCTTTCTATTTTTTTGAGCGGCTGTTTTTCTATGTGTATATTTTTGCTTATTTTTTCTGTTTCAACATGATGTTGTGCAACTTGATTCTTTTTGGAAACTGTTAATATATCCAAGCTATATAATTTATGATTGTATAACTGCTTATTAAAATTCATATTTACCTTTAATGAATAAAAAAGGATAGTGTGAATTAAAACTGAAAAAATAAGAAAAAAATTAAATCTATTTTTTATCAATTTTAACTCCCAAACTACTCTTTAGAGCATTTTTTGAAACCGGCAATACCATAGGCTTTTTTGACACAGGGTTTATATCTGTCACAATTACAGTTTGGTAAACTTCTTCAAGTATTTCATATGTAATAATTTCCTCAGGCTTACCCGATTTAAATATTGCTCCATCATTTAGTAAAATTAAGTCGCTGCAATATTCGGCAGCTAAGTTCAAGTCATGCAAGATACAGACAATTGTCAATCCCATATTTTCATTTAACTCTTGTAACAAATCTAATATCTTTATTTGATAATTTAAATCAAGATGTGCGGTAGGCTCATCCAAAAACAAAATTTCAGGCTCCTGCGCTAAGGCCGAACATATAGCCACCACCTGCTGCTGTCCCCCACTTAATTCATACATATATCTATTTTCATAGTGCAAAATATCAAATATTTTCATATATTTATGTGCTATTTCCCTATCTTTCCCCGTTTCAAAGAGTTGGAAACTTTTAAAATGAGGAAGCCTTCCTGCAAGAATAAAGTCAATCACTTTTATATCCTTATTCTCCACAAACTGACTTACATAAGCAATTTTTTTACTCCTCTGCTTTTGGTTATAAGAATAAAAATCCTTTTCATCTAAAAAAATGCTGCCACTAAAAGGTTTTAATATTCCTGTCATTGTCTTTAAAAGTGTAGATTTTCCCGAGCCATTTGGGCCTATAATTCCATAAAATTTTGATTTATAGATAGTTAAGTTTATCCCTTTTAAAGAAAACCCTTTTTCATATCCCGAAATTATATTTTCAAGCCTCAAGATTTTAGTCATGCCCTCTTCTCTTTTCTGAAAATATAGATAAAAAATATTCCGCCAAGAATTCCGGTAACAACACCCACAGGTAACTCATTCGGATAAATTATTTTAGAAGCAATAAAATCTGAAAGCATCAAAAAAATTGCTCCACCTAAGAATGAGGCTATAAATAATATTCTAAAGTCATTATAAAACAATTTTCTCATTATATGAGGAATAATTAAACCTATAAATCCAATTATCCCTGTAACAGATACAGATGCTGCCGTTAACAAAGAAGAAAGGATTACCGTTATTTTGATAACCTGCTCCACATTTACTCCTAATGTAGCACCCTTGTCATAACCAAACTGCAAAGCATTTAATTTGTTTGCAAAAAGATAAAATATTAAAAGTCCAAAAAGTGTAATGCAGCCCAAAGCTATGTTTAGATTATTTTGAGCATTGCTGAGCGAGCCCATCATCCAAAAAATTATTCCATGCAAATTTTGCGTATTTGAAACAGCTAAAATCAGCATTAAAACAGATGATGAGATAAAACTTATCATAACGCCGATTAGAAGTAATGTTTTTATATCCAACTTATAATTTTTTATTGCAATTACATAAAGTAGCAAAAGGACCAGGATTGCTCCTAAAAAACCGGCACTAATTAGTAAAAAAACTCCAAATATTTTATTTAAAGATAGACTCAGGGCAACTGCGACACCAACCGCAGCACCACCAGAAACACCCAAAGTATATGGCTCTACTAAACTATTACGGAAAACTCCCTGCAACGCAGCACCGCATATTGAAAGACTACCACCTGCAAGTATTGCTAACACAGCCCTAGGCAACCTTAAATTTAATAAGATTGTTTTATCAATATCCGAAGATTTCTCAAACAGATGAAGCCCATATGTAATATTAAAATAAGCTATTATAATCAATATAAAAAAAAGAATAATTATCTTAACAAGCGCTCTCTTTTTATTCATATAAATTCAGCCTAAATACAGTAATAATGATTACAAATAAAACAGTAACTTTCATATTTATGCTGCATACATCAAGAATATCCTTTTTTAAAATGATTCTATCATTGTTACCAATGGTGCCTTTATCAATCTTTATATTATTGTAATAGTTTACTCCGCCAAGCTGACAATTTAAAAAACCTGCAATTGCAGCTTCAGGGTAACCTGAATTTGGACTTGTGTGAGCTCGTGCAAACTTTTTAACACTTTTAAGTACATCATCTCTCAAAGTAACGACGTATATCAACAAGGCAGTTAACCTTGCCGGGATAAAATTTAACAAATCATCCATTTTTGCTGAAAAATATCCGAAATTTCTATACTTATCATTTTTATAACCGACTATAGAATCAAGGGTATTTACGGTTTTATATACATAAAGAAAATAAATTCCACCTAAGAAATAGTAAAACAGAGGTGCTATAACCCCGTCACACAAATTTTCTGAGGTAGTTTCAATTACCGCCTTTCTTATCTGATTTTCATCAAACCGATTTGTATCTCTACCCACAATAAGGCTTAACTCTTTCCTTGCAGTTTCAATATCATTACAACTTAATTTACTTTCAATACTTTTGGCTCTGGTTATCAACTCTTTATTTGAAATTCCAAAATACACAAGCAGCGATAAAATAAATATTCTGTAATATGGGGTCTCAAATATATTTATCACTAAACTAATTAAAAAATATACCGCCAATATACAGCTAATAAGATAAAATAAACCGTAAAGCTTCATTTTAGCAGAATTTTCGGTCTTCTTATAAAATATTTTTTCAAAAAATGTTGATATTTTACCTATCAGTCTTATTGGGTGAAATCTACTTTCAGGATCACCAAAAACAAAATCCAGAGCAAGCCCAATTATCAGAGGAATAACAAAATCATTCATAGAATTTCCTTATCCCTTTAATCAATATCAGGTTTTTCTCCCTCAATTGAGATGCAATTCTGAAATGCTTTTCAGAAAGTCCTCTAAAATTAGAAGCATCTCTAATTAATACTGAGAAGTTCTTTGCAAGAAAATCTTTTAATTTTGAAGCTTTGGCATCGCTTTTACACAAGAAAAAGTTGAGTTCACTAAAACAAACTTCCACACCTTTTATCTTAGCCATTTCACTTTGTAACCATTTTGACTCATTGATCATCAATTCAACAGGCGGTTTCAAGTATTCATAATTGTCAACTATTAATTCCCCTGCCAGAAGGGCAAGTGAATTAATACTCCAGGTAATTTGCAGACTGTAAATCTGCTTTACAATCTTCTCATTCGCAACCAGATATCCCAATCTTAAGCCTGGCAAAGCAAAAGTTTTTGTAAACGATCTTAAAACTAATAAATTTTTATATTTATCAACGTATTTTACCAGAGATATATCTTTCAGAATAAAATCTTCATATGTCTCATCAATTACAAAAAAGGTATTTTTATATCTATTTAAGTAAAAAATAATTTCCTCTCTTTCAAAAAACTTCCCGTCAGGATTGTTTGGATTGCAGAGAAAAATCAGGGTTACATCATCGGTTATATCTTCAAGCCTATTAATAAATTGCAATTTGTGACCAAATTTTTCGGCTGCTTTTTCATATTCTATAAATGTCGGAATCAGGATAGCTGTTTTTGCGCTTTTAAACAATTCTGCCACCAGATATATACCTTCAATTGAACCATTTAAAACAAGAAAATTGTCCGATGAAATATCAAAAAAAGACGATAATTTCTTTTTTAGCCTTCTGCTTTCTATATCCGGATAACGCTCAAATTCATCTATATGCCCAACCAAATACGATTTCAATTTATCATGCATACCGTAAGGGGAAATATTTGTACTGAAATCATATTTAATATCCTCAAACTCAGAAATATTTCCGCCGTGCCCTTTTAACATTTTCCACTCATACAATCATATATATAGTTTATATTAAGGGAGCTTCTCAAAATATCTGCCAATTTATCATACTGCCTATCTTTAAATGCGGCAAAGTCTTCTAAAGTTATCTCTTTTCTAATAATATCTCTCAATACAATACTGTTGTCGAAAATACCGTGAATATATGTACCAAAACACTTTTCATTCAATAGGAAGCCTTCAGCAGAACCATCTTCAAAAAAGTTTAGAGGGCTATTTTCAAAAAATGTTGTTTCCCCCATATGAATCTCATAACCTATACATTTTTCAGGATAATTTTTATATCTAAAACTTCGTTGTACCGTTTTTTTATCTTTGGTCATCCTTGTAACTATTGGGAAAATACCTATACCATCAATCTCTTGAACATCACTTTCCACCCCATAAGGGTCGAATATTTTTCTCCCCAAAATCTGAAAACCGCCACATATCCCTATCACACCTTTACCACTATTAAAATGTTTTTTAATTGCTCTATCAAAGCCCTTCTTTTTTAAATATAACATATCAGAGATGCTATTTTTGCTGCCTGGAACAATAATCAGATCTGCATCATCCAGCTCCTCAGGATTTTCCGTATAAAACAGATTTACATCATCGATACGCTCAAATGGAGCAAAATCAGTAAAATTGGACATATGTTTCAACAGCACCACTGCTACTTTAAAAATTTTGCTTTTATCCGGATATCTTTTTTTACAATTTAAACTGTCCTCTTCATCAAGATAAATATCCCTAAAGTATGGTATTACACCAACAACAGGAACACCGGTTAACTGTTCAATAGTTTTTTTACCATCTTCAAAAAGTGAAATGTCACCTCTAAATTTGTTTATTATAAAACCTTTGATTAATTTCCTATCTTCCTCTTTTAATAACTTATAATGTCCGTAAATATTCCCTATGACACCGCCTTTATCAATATCAGCAATTAAAAATACCGCAGCATTTGTAAACCTTGCCACAGGCATATTAACAATATCTTTTTCCCACAAATTCATTTCACTAATACTGCCTGCACCCTCAATAAGTATCGGGAAATATTTATTTTGTAGATAGTAATAGGAATTTTTAACCTCTTGAAAAAAATTGTTTTTCAAATCATTACCAAAATAATCCTTAGCAGAAAAATTTCCTATAGGTTTGCCATTTAATACAATCTGACTCTCAGTATCCTTATTAGGCTTTAAAAGAATTGGATTCATCTGCACTTCAGGCTCAACCTTGCAACTTTCTGCCTGCATTGCTTGAGCCCTGCCAATTTCAAGACCATCTTTTGTGACAAAACTGTTAAGTGCCATATTTTGAGCTTTAAATGGTGCCGGATTAAAACCATCCTGTTTTAAAATTCTCCCAATACCTGCTACAATTATGCTTTTACCCACATCTGAGCCGGTGCCAACAAACATCAAAGGTCTACAGTTATTTTTTAGACCCCTCATCTGTTTACAAGCTCGCCTAAATTTTCAATCAAATCAATTAAATCCGGCAGGTAAGGGCTGCCAAGCCTGTCAGCGTCCACTATAAATAAATTATCCATTTTTACTGCATTTATAAAACTATATCTCTTTAAATCATTAACAATATCATCAGCAATTGCTCCCATATTCATTATGAATATTGCATCCGGGTTTCCTTTTAAAATAAATTCCTTTGAAATAATTCCGGAATTCAAATTTCCTGCAATATTTACTCCATTGATAATGTTTATTATATCGTCTATGTACGTATTTTTTGGAGCCGTAAAAAGTGGATTTGCACCGATTAAAAAAATAATTTTCTTCCTATCTTTATGTAAAAATTTAGCTTTAATCTTTTCTAATCTACTTTTTGACTGGTCTACAATTTTTTCTGCTTCCTGTACTCTACCTGTGATTTTCCCTAATCTTGATACAGTTTTAAAAATATCCTCAATACTTTTTGGATACTCAAATATTTCAACATTAACATTTAAGCTTTTAAGCTTTTCTATACTCTTTAAGTTTGTCAAAGAATTTGCTATTACCACATCAGGTTTTAACTGCAAAATAGCTTCAATATTAATTGTAGAAACCGAGCCTATTACTTTTGCGTTCGCACCCTTTTTCTGAGCTAAAGGGCAATAACTTGTGCATCCCACTATATTCCTTTCAATACCAAGGGCCATTAACTGTTTTGTAATTGAAGGGGTAAGTGACACTATCCTGATATCTTTTGCATAAACAGATACCTGAAATAAAAATATAAATATAAAGGCGACACAAAGTCGCCTTAAAAATTTAGAAATTATAAACATATTTTAATGTGCCTTTATAATTTCTTTCAGGCATAGGATAACCTTCTACATAGGCATAATCTTTATCAAACAGATTGTTAATATCTAATTTTAAATACAAATTACCTGCCCTTTTGAATTTAATTAATCTCTTACCCACACTCAAATCACCTACAGTAAAAGAACCTTTGTATTTTCTTGTAGTGGTATATGTTGCAGGGTCATAGTCATCTACCAATTGTTTGCCTGTATAAGCAAAATTCAGCCTGCAGTAAAAATCATTAGGATTGTTGGTAACAAACAACCCATAACTTGCTTGAAGTCTTGACACATAAAGAAGCTTAACATCATTTGTATCATCATAAAATTTGTCATAATAAACAAAATTCAGATATGGCTCAATAATTACCGGCAATTTAAATAGCCCGCCGATATCAAACTTTATATTGCCTTCAATACCTTCAATCGTTGCTTTTCCACTATTTATCCAGGTTATGTAAGATTGTGTTACTGTTTCAGTTACTGTTTCAGTTATTATTTTATCTTTATATTTTGTATAAAAATATGTCAAATAGCCATTTAACAACATATAGTTGTAGTCAATTCCAATCTCATAAGTCTTACTCGTCTCAGGATCAAGATCAGGATTACCTTTGTAAGGCATACCCCATACAGAATAATCAGCATTTAATTGATCCGCCTGAGGAATAACATATGCTTCCCCATAACTTCCCCTTAAAGAAATATTTTTCGAAAAGTTATACTTTAGGCCAAAAGATAATGTAGTAGGCTTTTTTTCTGTTTCTTGAGCTTTTACATCGCTTCTTAAAGGAGTTTCTTTGATTTTTAACTCGTAAATATCATACCTTAACCCGGCACTTAAAATAAGTTTTTCATTTAATAGTTTTAATTTTGGTAAAATAAATAACCCAAAGTCAGAATATTCGCTATCGGGATTATAGGGAGCAGTATTTTCAGAATTTCTATTAATTGTTTCATAACTATTGTAATCAAAACCTGTAGTCAGCTCAATCAATGCTCTTTTGTAAAAAATATTACCCTGAATACCTTTAAATTCAGTTTTGTAATAATTTTCTGAATTTGAGCCCCCAAAATCATCCCTGTCAGGGTCGTGATACGTTTTTTCCTCTTCCCCCTTAAAAACCTTGAAGTTCCAGCTGATTTTTTCGCCATTTCTCGCAAAATCAAAATCATAAGATTCAAGTTTTTTATTTTGATAATCATCAAGATACAATGCTAAATTATCCATAGTATATTGTTGTTTATTGTTATAGCCGATATCCCCTGAGTCAAATTTATTATAAACAAATCCAATTCTATCCAATTTATTAAAGGTATAGCCGACATTTGCAGAAATACTTTTCTCACCGATATCTGTTTTCGGATATGTCCCCATATCGGTATCATAATCATCTGCATCCATATTTTTTAGAACCAATGCAAAGTCAAAACCATTCTTTTTACCATTAGCCCCAACAGTAACACTTTTGTAATCAAAGCTGCCGAGTGACCCTTCTATAAAAAATTCACCTTTTTCTTTACCTTGTTTCAATATAATATTTACTACGCCACCCATTGCAGCAGAGCCATACTGAATACCGGCAGGGCCCCTTATGATTTCTATCTTTTCAACATTAGTCATAGGTATCAAAGATAAGTTACCGGTGCCAGCCCTTCGGCCATTAATCAAAATCAACACTTTACCCCTCAAATCTGTTCCGTGGGTATCTGTCCTGAACCCCCTGATATCTATTGAGGTTGAAAGCCCCGGATAATCGTGAATATGCCCCATGCTTATCTGCTTTAAAAAGTCAGCTACATTCTGAGCATTATATGTTTTAAGTTCTTCCTCCTCATAAACCAATACTTTTTGAGGAATCATTTCTTTACTTTCACCGATTCTATTTCCAGTTACAATTACGGTTTCAATAGCAAATACATTTAAAGAAAAAAGTAATATTAATAGACTTACATAAAAATTTTTCATAAATACAATAACCTCCAGTTTTAAATATTATTCAGTTAGAAAAGAGAAAAGTATGAAGTTATGTAAAAAGACAACGCATCCTGGCCTCCTTATCCACGTAAGGTATTTCATAGGGGGTATCCTGGCTCACCTTCAACCTACTTGCCAGCCTTCCCACTATTAAAAGCAGTGGCTAATTTGGCTTTCGTCAGGCTCACAGTTGCGGGACAGCGCCGGATTTTCACCGGACTTCCCCAACCTATGATATATGAATTTTATTAAAAAAATAAGGTTTTGTCAATTAAGCATTTACCCTGTTAAACAAAATCAAACTTTTTTAAAAAATATAAACAAAAAGTTAAACAATAAAACAAAAATGACTTGAAACTACTGATAATTTATACTAATATTATCCACATAATTTAAACAATGTTCTAAATGTTTAAATATTACTAAATCAAGGAGGCGTAGATGAAAAGAAGAGAGTTTTTAAAAAAAGCTACCCTAACAACTATTACTGGTCTTACTTTAGGTAGCAGTATGTTGGTAAGTTCATGTACAAATAGTAAGCAAAAAGAAGAAAAAGTAGAAGCAACAAACATAATAACTAGAAAATCTTTTGAATGGAAAATGGTAACTACCTGGCCACCTAACTTCCCAGTTTTTGGCGAAAGCGCAAACTTTATAGCCAAGTGGATTGAAGAAATGTCTGAAGGTAGACTTAAAATACATGTATACGCCGGAGGAGAGCTTGTACCGGCGCTTCAAGCTTTTGATGCCGTTGGGCAAGGTATGGTTGAAATGTATAATGCCCCCGGAAAATGAGACTGGATTTTTTGGGAGAAAAAATGTTAAAGGTAAAACGAGATGATAGCGAGAAAAGTTAACAAAGGGGGTAAAT
>NZ_JBSQOT010000016.1:0-44153 GCF_055117995.1 Deferrivibrio sp.
CCCTTTCACCTCCACAGTTAACTCTCTGGAGGCTTATTATATTCACAGGTGGGTCAATTTTAATGAAAAAACTGGGTCAATTTTACATGAAAATTTACAGCTATTTTTAAGATACTGCCACTTTTATCGTTTTTTTCATTATATAATCCTTGAGAAGTGTATATGTAATATGTGTAATCGGGGTAAGTTATTCTCAGCTTTCTTGTATAGTTTATGTAGGTATTTTCGCCAAAGCCGACACTGTTTCTTTCCTGAGAACTGTATTTATTTAAAGATATTTCTCCTGCAATCGTATTTTTATTGTTTAATTTAAAATTAAAATCTGTTTTGATGTAATCTTTCACTCCGCCGTAAAAAATATAGTTTGTTTCTTCAGCCAGTGTATTTAACCCAAGAGAGAAAGAGTAATCAAAATAACGATTGCCTGTTTTGTTAAAAGATAAATTTATATAAGGAAATGTTTTTACACTTTTTCTCAAACCCAAATCAACACTTGTATTCAGTCCTTCTTTTTGCTGTAAAAAACCTATAGTAAACAACTCATCAAAATTATTTATAGTGTAAGTATCTTTTTGGTAATCATATGTGTAATAGGAAGTAGTTGTGAAAGTCATATAGGTGGAGGAGTAAAGATACTTTTTTAAGGCAATCTTGCTTGTTGTCCTTGAAACATCTTCAACATGTAATATTTCTGTGTTAAATGAAAACCTGTTTGCATAATTAGTGTATAAATCACGGTTTTGTTTGTATGAAAGATAATCATATTCATTGTAAATGCTGTTATTGTATGCAGTATCGTACGCTTTCCATATTTGCCCTGTGACAACTTCTGCTTCAAGCTTATCTCTATATGGTAAAGTCAGATTATACTCATTTAGTGTTTTTGAAATACTCTCCTTATCGTAATTTAAAATTTCCAAAGAGAGTTTTGCATAGGGTTGAATATTAATTTTATCATCTGTTATTAGTTTATTCTTTAACTTGCCTTCAAGAACAGATATATTGCCGTAAAAATCTGTTGGAATCAGGTCAAATATATCAGTTGAAGATAAATTTTGACTTTCACATGGTTCAAATTTAATGTTATTTTTGATTAAAATATCTATCAAACTCTTAATTTCATTTTGTTTGTAAGATTTTATGACAGTAGTAACATTATCGACCTTTTCTAAATAAATATTCTCACTTTGTTCAATTTTATAATTAGCGCTAAGAATTTTTATACATGTAATATTATCAAAACTGTCACCGAGGGCAGGGGAGCAGACAAACAGAAATAGGTAAGCAGCAAATAAAACTTTATACATCAGTACACCTTTTTAAAGTTATATATATAAAATAGCTTATCATATTGCCTGCTAAAAAAATAATAATCCACCATAAATTGCGCATATTCTTTTTCAGATAGGGAATTTTTGTATTTATTTAGTAACTCATTAAAATCTTCAGGATTTTTATATTCAAACACCAATCTTAAATAATTTTTAAAATATAAGTCCTCCATATTGATATTACCGTTTCTTTTCTTCACAATATTTAGAGCTAACTGCTTGTAGTAATTTGATTCTTCAAATCTCGTCTGAATGTTTAAAATATCTGAATACAGTAACAGAAATTCTAAGTCGTTTATATAATTTTTTAATATTTTCTTGGCAATAACTTCGGCATTGTCAATTTGTTGAATAGCTAAATACCCGCTTATAAGCTCTAATTCTAATCCACTCTTTTTGCGAAAAAGTGGCAGGTATTTAACTAAATCAACAGTAAAATAATTTTTATTATCAATCATTAACCATATGATACCTTTTATGTCATTATTAGTTAGCTTAGCATAGTGTTGCTGAATCAGCTCGTTTATTATTTTTTTTGATTTATCATATTCATTTAACTTTGCTAATAATTGAGCATACAGGATTAAAAAATCTTTTTGATTTTTAAAAATATTTTTACTGTTGTTCAACGTTTTTATTGCACTTTGTAAATCATTGTCCTTTAACAGTAAAGTAATATAAAGAGATAACAGCTCTTGTGATTTATACTCAAATATTCCTTTTTCAAGTAAAAATTTTACTCTATCGTAATCATTATTTCTTAAATAATAATTAAGTAAGTAGTAAAATTCACTAATTGTTAATTTCCCTTTAGCATTTAAATAGTTTAACAGTTTTTCCGCCTTTTCGTATTTTTTAAGCTTTATTGCTGTACTAAGTAACAATTTATAATATAAATCATTGGCTGGCAAAGTATTTGCTATAGTAAGGACTTTATATGCCTCATTGTATTTTCTTTTGTTTATGTATAGGGTAGCAAGTTTTATTTTTTCATTTTCTGTTAAATAAGGCATAGCAAATTTGAAGTAATTAATATCAGGCATATTACCAAAATTTATATGATACTTTAAAAGAGTTATTAAATATTTTTTATCTTTAGTGTTTACATAAGCCATTTCAAGCAATTTTATTGATTTTTCCGGATATCCCGATAAATTGTAAAGCTCAATCAATTTATCTAAATGCTTATAATCCCCCGACGAAATTTCATCTTCATATATTTTAATTTTTAAATTTGTAATCTCTTTGTAAGGAAACGTAAAAAGGATATCTTGAATATCTTTATCTTTTGTCTTGTTGTAAATATAAAGATAGTTTGTAAAAGCTTCTCTTTGTTTGCCAAGCCACATGCAAAGTTGTGCAAGACGCTTTCTCCATTTAATATTTTTAGGCTCTAAATTTACCATCTTTTTTGCAATATTATAAGCATTTTCATTGTCATTGGAGTACATAAAACTTCTATACATTAAATCATACATTTCTAAACTTTTAGTTTCTTGAGAAAATGCAGGATAGGAGACAGATATCAATATTATGAGTAAGATAAAACAAACTTTTTTCATATTCCGTTCATCCCCTTCATGATTTTAAGGGATAATTTTCTGGCAGACTCAATATCTCCCTGAGAAAGATAAAATCTTAAGAAATAAGTTAACATATTTGTATCATTTACTTTTATAAAATAGTCTGAGTACTTTCTTATTAAATCTTCTGCTTTTTCAACTTTTTTATTCCATATCAAAATATTTAAGACTTTTTCAAAAAAACTACTATTTCCGGTTTTTTCAAATAATTCCAACAACAGATTACATGCTGTATCAACATCTTTTTTATAAGTTAATAAAACATTTATCTTTTTATTTATCCAATCTGTATTGTTAGTTAAAGCATATAATGTATCTAAAGTTTTAAGCGCTAAATCATAATCATTATGATTTAAGGATTGCAAGTACAGATCTTTAAATTCAGGTAGATATTTTTTGTCTTTTGTAAGATGCATCAACAATTTTAATGCTTCAAAACGCAAATCTTGAAAGTCCATATTTATGGTTTCTTGGTAAATAAAATCAATTTCGTCTATAGTTTTTGATGCTGATAATAATTTTATTAGGAAGGACTTTGACAAATCTTTATATGAGATGTTTTTATCGGCAAAATAAAGATTTTTATAAATTTGATATGATGATAACAAAAAAGCATAATCATTCAGGAGTGCTTCATCCTTACCCAAGTTTTTTATGAAGTTTGTCGCTTTATCAAACATATTGTTTTTTACGTAATAGTCTAACAAAAGCATTTTAAAATCTTTATTTTTAGGATTCAGTTTGACCAAAGGTTCTAGGTAAAGAATTGTTAATTGAATATTTTTTGAATCTTTAGATATGTAGTATTTTATAGACTTTTCAGGGAATAATATATAAAGGGAAATGGCAAACACTAATATAATACCGACTATTTCATACCAATTAATAACTTTTTTTCCTTCGTTAATCTTCATCTCATTTGCATTCAACTTGAAATTCTACCTCTTTATTTTTAAAATGAACCATATCGTTTTTTATAAAATATTTATCATTAGAATTTATTATGCAATTTGAAATATTGACTAATTTTGCATCTATTGGCAAATACCCCTTAATTTTATATTTGCCATTATCTGAATAAATTACCCTTCCGTTTGCTTGCTCTAAATAGTGAGTTTCCGGAATGGCATCAGTAAAAACTAACTTATAAAACCCGCTACCATTTAAATGGATATATCTCTGTCCATTATAGTCATAATAGCCCAATATCCCTTGACTTAATTTTAGGTCTGGATAGCCGTAATTTGTACTTACTCTGAGAGTCCTGAGATTTTTGTTTGTTTTTATTAGCCACGTATTATTTTCTCTGGCAATAACAGTTTCATAAAAATCCAATACCTTTAAGATATATTCCGAAACTTTAAGAGGGATAACATCTTGTTTCAATGCCCATTTATACACATCTTTAACTGCATTAAGGCTTGCAAGTTTTACCCCTGAATAAAAGTGATAATATATATCTATCGGCTTTAGCCTATATGGCTTATCAGTTAGCTCAAAAGTTTCTATGACCTTTTTATAACGCCAGTAATTTTCGCTAAATCCGTTAGTATATACATTTTCGTTTTGCGCTCCGGTATAGATTTGGTAAAAATTACCCCTTTTTAAGCCAGCCGGTGCTACTAATGATAAAAAAGGACTTGCTTTTGTAATCGTTGTGTCCCCGTTATTAATATTTAAATAATTATTCTCGTAAATTAATTTAAGCCCTTCTTCAGGCGGTAAGCAGTCACCTGTCCAATAAAAAACATTTAATGGCTTGTTAATGGGAGATAATTTTGTAAGATTTTTTATAGAACCAACTATTTCTCGTTCAATATTAAATGTATAGTTGGGAATATCAATAGAGTATTCATCTGGAATATTTGCATGTTGAATTGAAAGAGAGTAAGACTTTAACCATCTAAAAGGGTGAGAAAATGAATGGGAAGCCGGTTCAACATTTGGTAGTGAATAAATAGATTTAGCTACCTTTAAAGCTTTTGTAGAGTATTGAGGGTATGCACCATAAGGCATTATTTCCCCTTCAACAAAAGATACACCAATTGGTATTTCATATTTTTTCAATATTTCATCACGTATAACTTCACTTGCAAATTTATCAGGATAGATTTCAGAAAGTGAAACGGAGCCATCTCCATCTATGTGAGAAATCAAAACTCTTTTACCGTTTTCAGTAGTAAAGTCAGGTGCAGGAAATTCACTCAACCGCAATGATTTTTTGAGCAACTCAAAAGGATTTACTAACCACTTTATATTATTTGCAAATTCTTCAATTAGAAAACCTTCTAAAGCGTAACCTCCCCAATCTGTAATTGCTATTGGCTGATGTATTTGTTTATGTGAATTTTTAAGTTCTATTAATGGAATTCCTGTTTTAATACTAACCATTTGTGAAGATGAAATTATTTCAGGCAGTTCAGCTTCATAGTTAGTTATTGGGTCGGTATATGAATATTGCAAATTTTCAAAAGCAGGGGACAAATTTTCTTGTACATCAATTCCAAATGGTGAAAGGTATTTTCTTTCAAATGGAAAACCAAAATATTGTAAAAAAAGTATTTTACTGTTTGTTTTAATCTGGCCCAATAACCATTTATAAAATTTCTCATAATCTTCAATAAGATATAACTCTGGAAATACAATTATCCCTGCATATTTATCAAAAGTATATTTTTCATTTACAGCTTCCTCAGGAGTTTTAAATTCTGCAGTGTAGCCCAGATATTCTAGTGGCATTTGAATAAGTCGGTGAGCATCACTTAATGCAATATCATTTTTACTTTTGTAGACAATAAGTATTTTTCGTTTATATATTTCTATATTTGATATTCCTATTATTGATAAGTCATTATCGGTAATATACGGAATAAAACCAAGTGAGCTGATATCTTTTGCAATATTCTTAGCTATGTTAAAATTTTCCGGTTTTAAGTAATCGATAACAATTACAGGCTTATTATAAGATTTTACTTTATTTAGTTTATCTATCAGATAATTTCTATCTGCTTGGGAAATAGAAAAATATTTTTGTCCGTCATAGCCAAAAAATAGCGACTCTGCAGCCACACCATCTATGTAGCTGTGGACATCATCTATAATTTCAAAACCCCTATTTAATAAAATTTTTGAATTTGGAAATTTTGTTTTAATTGAAATAATAAAATCTGTTAGGCTGGATTCGTATTCTTTCCATTGGGATTGTTTGGCAATTATTTTATAGGAATCTAATGTGTCGAGAAAAAAGTTATGATAACCTTTCTTGTAAAGAGTCGTTATCTTTGATAATAAGTATTCTCTATAATTTTTATTTCTAATGTCTGCAATTGGAGTATTCCAAGATTTATTGACACCTATTACCCATCTTTTTGTAATATCGTTAATTTCTTCGTTATGTATTTCATTGACACTTATATATGCAAAAAGTTTATCACCATATTTTTTTACTGTAAGATTATCAATATTATCTGACTGCACTACTATCCAGTCATAGAGTTGTAACATTTCTTCAGGAACTTTGCTTTCATAATAAAAGGCTACATTTAATGCAAAACTGTTTGAGGCAAAGAGTATAAAAAGTAATGTAATAATTTTATTGAAGCATAAATGTCTCATATTCCAACCTTATCATAGACTTGTTTAAAAACAGTAAACCTGCTATTGAAGCAATTAACATTGCTATCGCTGAGCCATATCCATAAAAATATGGCCCTAAGTTGATAGATATAATTGGTAAGATAATATTTAAAGTTGCCATTATAAAAGTAACTATTGCTGCTTCTTTTCTTTTGTTCATATAGAACAAAAATGCCAATGTTATCATTACAATTAATTGAAGCTGTATAGCAACCATATCTATGTAAAAAAGTGGAACAATCAGCAAAGGAAGGTTTAATAAATTAATAATTTTTGGAGCTGTAAGATAGAAAATAATATTAAATATCCCCTGTATAATAATAGCTTCCTTTGTAGAAATCCTTATAAGGTCTATCATGCTATTTTTATAATTTAATAGCTTGTATAATGTAGCTCCATTGACTACCCCTTTAAAATATTTGTCGTATAGCTCAGCAAAGTCTGCCTCCAGGCGTATGAAAAAAATTGCAAGGCCAGGTATTATCGTGAGATATGCAAGAAATAGGGGGAGGTCGTAGACGATTGACGCATTAATTTTACCAATTATACCAGTGCCTGTAGATGAATACCAAAACATAAATTCATCTGACCATATTCCTAAATTAAAAAAGAATCCGGCAAGCATTAAAGAGAAATATTTTTTATAATACTTTATAAATTCAAATGATATGAATTTAGAAAAAAAGTAAGACTTAATTACCAGAAAAAGAAGAGTCAGAAAAAGAAAAATATTACTTAGAAAGAATGACCCTATAAGATAATCCAGGCCATATTTACCAAAAACAGATGCAAATATTAACACAAGCAAATAGGATAAAAAATAAGCTATGATGGTATGCTTATATTTCTTTATACTTACCGCAATGATATTTAAAATCCATATATTAGAGAGCAGTAGAAATGTCATTATAAAGAAAATATTGAAATAAAAACTATCTATCCCTTTTAACGCAAATAGTGAATATATGATAATAAATATCCCTGAAATAGCTGTATTTAATATTATAATACCAATGAGATTTGGTATTATCGCTTTTTCTTCTTTAATATAGATTTTATCTGCAATAAATCTTGTGAATACTAACTGATGAACACCCGAAACAATAAGGCTTAAAGCAATCAAATGAGTAACACTTACCTGAAATCTTATAATATCAACAGAATTGTCATATAATAATATGTTTATAAAACCAACTGTTAAAATAGAAAGTATGGACGCCACCCATCCGCCTGCTGACAAAATAGTAGCGTAACTGTAAGCTACAAAAAGTGCAGTTAAGCTCTCTTTTTTCAATATTTTTTTAAGCTCAAAACCTATTCCTGCCAATTTAATGCCTTATAATATATTTTTTTGTAGTTACTTATTAGTTTCTCATAGGTATAATATTTTGAAACACGTCTTATTGCAGCTTGTTGTTGCTTTTTCCAAAGGGTTTCATCAGTAAGTAAATTAATATACGCCTGAGCCAAACAATTTGCATCTGCCACTTTGCATACAAAACCTGCTTGACCTATTTGTATATCTTCTTCATCAATACTTCCAAAAATTAAATCTTTGCATGAGCCCACATCCGTAGTTACAGCAGGTATTCCTGCTGCGAAACCTTCTAATATAGTCAGTGGCATCCCTTCACTGATGGAAGTCAGCGTATTAACGGAAATTTTGTCAAATATATCTAAAATATTTTGAAATCCCATAAATCTAACATTTTCATTTAGCCCTAAAGTCTTAGTAAGATTTTGACACTCTTCATAGTAACTTTCATCTTCATTAGTGGGACCAACTATCCACCCTTCGGCATTTGGTAGCTTATTGACCACTATTCGCATAGCCTTTAAAAAAGTCTTTATATCCTTTATCGGCACAACTCTTCCTATTAGGCATATTCTTTGATAATGCTCCTTTCTTTTTTCAATGAGCGGAGTTAGTTTTTTTATATCAACTCCGTTCGGTATTACATCAGTTTTTTCAGGTGGTGCACCATAAGATATTTGGACTTCAGCAGCCTTTCTGTAAAGTGACAAAATCTTATCTGCAGTAAAATAGCTAAACAAACCCAAACCGGAAAAAAAGTTATTCCAAATATCACGGACAAGATTCCCCTTTGTTTCTGAGTAGGTTATAAAAGGTGTTCGCATTGTAAACCAATCTGAAGTCATTAAATCTATTTTACGTTCCTTAGTGTAGATGCCATGTTCAGTTAATATATATGGGATATTTTTAGATATTTTTATTAGTCCAGCTAAAAACCCGGCATAACCCGTAGACGGTGAATGGACTACCTTTATTTCTGGCAACCTGTTTATCATATCAAAAAGATTCGAAATAGGTATGTGTATATTTCTTATCGTCCAAAAGTAATCTATAAAGGATTCATTCTCATATTTATTGAAATATGTATCTTTTGTATATTCCCATGACTTATCTGAATATAAAAAATCTTTTAGTTTAAATTTACTGATTAAATTTGAAAGAAAGTAAAGTTTATCTTTAGATGAATGCATCATTCTAAAAAGATTATGAATTTCATCTATTTGATTAATAACTTCAAGATTTTGTTTTATACTTTTTGGCTTTGGAAATTTTTTCTCTTCGAAAATAAATACTTCTTCAAAGTAAACTATATTTTTGGGGAACGCATACATTTGCTTTTTGTACTGGTCTTTTTGCCCACCAATAAAAATAAGTCCGAAATTAATTTCAGGATTACCCTCAATGAGTTGGTGTATCCAAGTAGAAACTCCGCCTTGAATGTAAGGATAAGTCCCTTCTCCAATAATAAGAATATCTACTGTTTTATTCATTGTTTACCCATGCACAATAGTTGGAATAAAAGTTTGGGTGAATTTCAGTTTTGCTTAAGGAAGACAAGAGAGATTTTGCTTCTTTGTATTTTTTTAAATTAAAATATATTTCTGCCATATAAGGCATAGCTTTCTCTTTCTCATTTAATTCTATAACTTTTTGTAAGTAATCAAGAGCAAAATCATATTCTTTTCTCTTTAAACAAATTCTTCCCAAGTGTAAGAATGTTTCATAATCGTTTTGGTTACTCAAAAGAGCTTCTTTCAGATATTTTTCTGAAAGTGATAGGTAATAATTATTTAACTCATTATCAACCAAATCTAAATATAAAAGCTCCCAATAAAGAATCCCTATCTCTTTAAGGATTATGCTTTTTTCGCTCTTATTGTCATTATTGTTTTCCAACTTCTCCAGCCTTTTTTTAAGCTCATTATTTATAAAATTCTCTTCTTTAGATAAAATATTGAATGCAAAAAGCCGTATCTCATCATTGTCATCTTCAAGACTCCTTTTAATAACATTGCCCATATTTGGAAATCGCAGGTTAGATACAAGGCTCAAGATACCGTATTTTGAAGATGCCGGTAAATCGGTATTGTAGGTGCTAATAGTTCCTTCCCCAAACTGTCTCTTTGACTTAGAGAGAATTTCGATATTCTTTGAGTCAAGAGAATCCAAATATATATCGATATTATGCCGCTGCCTTTTCATAAGATATATGAAGATAATAAGCGAAAAGATAAAACCGATAAATGTTGTCAAAAAAAACAGTATTGTTGAAGTCACTATAATAGGTATTTTATTTTCAACTTTTTTTATGGAAAATAGTGGTGCAATTGCAAGTGATACCAAAAAACTGGCAATTAAGTGCAAAAATAAGTAAAAATATACGTTTGAGAGTGTATTGGAAAATATATTGATATATAAACCAAAAAACTCCAAAATACTTGCAACGGCAAGGCAAAATATACTAAACATTTTCCTCCAATTCTTTAATAAATTTATCAATATTATAAACATTATTTATATCAAAAACATTGTATAAGTCTTTATTTGATAAAAATTTTAAATTATTTTTAGCACGCTCTACAAAACCAAATGTACCTTCTTTACTTACTAAAGGTAAAACAACAATGAATAAATTCTTATTCAACAACTCCTTCTTATAATAGAAATCTAAAACTCTTAGGTTTAGTGTAAGAAAGTTTTCCATTACTTCCGAATGACTTTTGCTAATTTCAAATATTACCATGCTGCTGCTTATTTTTATTGTTTTATACAAATCACTTAGTTTTAAAACTTCAAATTTGAAGTCTATAGGGAAACTACTAAATAACTCATCTTCTTTTGCTCTCTCCATAAGTGCTAATTTGTTTAAGTTATAAAAGAAATTCATAAGTATCAATTGAGCAGAAACCAAATTTTCTACATTATAATGTAAAAATGGCATCTCTTTTATCACTAAAAAAGCAACTATATCATCACTATTGTCAAGTACAGGTATTGCAGCAAGCAGGTTAGTTTCTTCCTTAACTACCATGTCTTTTAACAAAACAGGCTCTTTCTTTTCAATCATTTTGACAATTATTGGATTTTTAAGACTAATTTCTCCTTTATCCATATTGTGCGGGAATATTTCTTTTATAATTTCTTTTTCGTGGTCGAATAATACCAAAGACAATTTCTCCATCCTAAAGTGGGTAGATAAAAATTTAAGTAACTTGTCATATTCAACTATGTTTTGTGACAACAATTCTTTTAATATTGATCTGATTGTATAAGGTTTTGATAAATAACTTTTTTCTATCTGGTCATGAGATAGTTTAGTTGTAAGTGCAGATATTCCAAGCTCCCTGATTTTAGAATGTAAGTAATCATTTTTAATATTTAGCATACTAATTTTTCTAGTCCAATAGTAGTGAAATTCCCCAGCTATTAAAGTCAGCAGCAAACCGTCCAGAAAAAAATTCAGTGAATTTTCACTACTATAGTAAAAATGCAAAAACCCTGCTATTATAAGCAAAGAAATAAGGCCTGCACCCAGTCCGTGAAAAAGAGCAAGTATCAGTATGATAATAAAAAAATAATTTATATATGAGGTATCTACAAACAAAGGATTTTGTTTGTTCATTATATAGCCAATAAAAATAGCAATTAAAGTAAATAAAACAACCTCAGAAAAAACAGTGATACTTTTAAGTTTATCAATAGCAAGATGATTCTTAAGCAGCTTAACCATCATTTAATATCGTCAAAAATATCATTTATAAGTTGTTGAGCGGTTATTGCAATTGATCTGTGCCCCCATTGAGATTTACCACCAACAGCTGACCACAATAAATTCCCATTTTTATCTTCCAAAATTATGAGTAAACTTACAGCAGGCTCACCATCAATCCCTGTTTTATACCTCCATTCGACAACTCTCCCTTTGAGTATGTATTCAAATGAATTATCTGTAACATTTGTTTCTTTAAATTCACCGTCTAACTCTTTGTAACCTTTCATAGTTTTGAAACCATAACTTCTCAAAACGCCCTCAGTAACTGATGCTGCTTTAAAACCTGCATATGGAGTCTGTGAAAGATTTTCAAAGGGCAATATAAGTAGTGTGCCACTTTTTGGAAAATTATTTTTAGTAGTATTTTTTACTGTTGTAGAGCAAGATAAAAGTAATACGGCAGCTAATAATATAAAAACCTTTTTATACACAAAACACCTCCTGAAATAATAATTATTTATAATATCTAAAATAATTAAAATCAAGCAAATTATTGATTGTTATTTAAAATCATTTTAACTTTACTTTAACTACCAGTGGCTCTGATTTATATAATTGTAACTAATTTTTCTTGACTTGCAAATAATCTTGAAATAATCACAAGTATATTATACAATGAATAAGTGGTTGTTTTAAATAAATATAGCGAGGGGATAAACGGTATGAGTAAAAAGCTTAATATTCAAGACCTGTTTTTAAATCATGTAAGGAGAAAAAGGATACCTGTTACTGTCTATTTGATGAATGGAGTGAAGTTGGAGGGGCTTGTAAAGGGCTTTGATAATTTTGTTATAGTATTGAAGGATGAAAATCAGAAAATGATTTATAAGCATGCAATTTCTACTATAGAGCCTTCTGAAGAGATACCAGAAATAGAAGTAGAATAGTTTTATGGTTTTTGGCGGAGGGGTCAGAAAGCCCCTTGAGGTGGTCTTATTTTGTGCTGTCCTTTATAACGCCAAAGAGATTAAAACCCCTGATGAGATAATAGAAAAAAATTTTGGGAAGATATCAGCTAAATCCGATATTTTCCCATTTTCACATACTTCTTATTATGTGCCGGAAATGGGGGAGCATCTGTATAAATATTTTGTGGGGTTTGATTGTTTTTTTATTCCGGACAAAATAGTTGAATTTAAACTAAAAGCGGTTGAGATAGAAGACAGCATGCTGAAAGATGGGAAAAGGGTTATCAATATTGACCCTGGGTATGTTGCTCTTGAAAAGGTGGTTGCAGCAAGTACAAAAAATTTTACTCATAGAATTTATATTGCAAACTCCATTTATGGTGATGTACAATTAATGAGAAAAAGCAATTCTTATGAAAAGTTGCCGTGGACGTTTTATGACTATACTCTTGAGCCTGTTTTGAAATTTTTTGAGGAGATGAGAAGGATTTTAAAGGTGAAACTCGATGGATAGGGAAAACTTTCTTGTTGAGCTTGGTGAAATAGTAATTGAAATTCTGAGGCAGATAAGGCAGTCAGGAAAAACCCTTTCAAAAGAAATTTTTAAAGAATTTTTGAATAAAAACAAGAGGTTTGATGACCTGCTTAAAAATCTCGAGTGCAGTAGTTGTATCGATGAGTTTGTGGGAAACATGAACCAGATTCTTACAAGACTCAATGGGATAATTCCAAACAATCTGATTCTTTATTATGACGAGATTTTAAAGACAGGGTCAGTTTTGCAGAAAAAGCAGATAATCTTTGAATTGGTTACTACCGTTGTTGAGAGACTTGAGAAAAGTTTAGGCTCGTTTGACAGAATCAAATCAGTTATAAGTGATATAATGACAGGTATTAACAAAACGGTAAGTTTGCTTTCGGACTCTGAGGATGAAAACTATAAAATGCTGGAAAGTGACATTGAATCAGATAAAAAACTGATAGATGAAATAAATAGCACGACTCAACTTATTCTGGATGAGGATTCTCTGGAAGGGGTTTTAACCAAATTGGCTGATAAACTTAAACTTATAAGTGACTCTATCAAAAACAAGGCTGAGAAAAAGGAGAAATTTTTAATCGATATAAAGAATAAAAAGAGCGAAATTCAAAATATGAGTTCTTCCTTTGCAATAAATAAAGATTCACTTGAGAAAATTAAAAGTGAGCTTGAAAATTATAAGGCACAGGTAATCAGAGATTTTTTGACAGGCTTGTACAACAGGCAATATTTTGATGAAATTATTGAACGTTCGATAGAGGAATTTGACAGGTATGGTAAAAAATTCAGCCTACTTTTTATCGATATAGATGATTTTAAGGCAGTGAATGATAATTATGGGCATGTGGTAGGTGATTTTGTTCTTAAGTATGTGTCAAATATAATAAAAAGAAGCATACGGAAGGTGGATCTGGCTTTCAGGTATGGCGGAGAAGAATTTGTGGTGGTCATGCCCAATACAAATCTGGAAAGCGCTGCTAAAGTGGCTGACAGGATATTAAACGATTTGAGGAAAACTGTTTTTAAATATAAAAATATCGATATAAAACTTACGGCAAGTATAGGACTTCAAGAGATGAAAAAAGGTTATAATGCTTCACAAATTGTTGAAGAAGCAGACAAAAGGATGCTAAAGGCTAAATCTTCCGGAAAGAACAGGGTGGTAAGTGAGCTCTAATCTGGAAATTTTTCTATCAGATTTGAGGAATGCTGAGAGTATTGATTTAGAAAAGTCAATTGTTTTAAAAAGAACCCTGATACTCGATATTGATTTTGAAAAATATTTCGATGTTTATTTTAAATTTGGCATTCTTGATGCAATTACATCTGACCTCCTTTTAAAAAAAGCAACAGATTTGCAGGTAAAAAATATATTATCTTTAAATCTTCCGATTAAGGAATCTGTTTACCCTTTGATAGTTTTTTGTGTGCTTAAAAATTACAGGAGTTTGGTAAAGGAACTTTATGCTTTTCTTATAAAAATTTCAGATCGCGGTCTGAAACTAATTCTAAATGATGTCCTATTTGATAGTAAATATTTTATTTATTTATGCAGGCTGATGAAAAATGATGTGAGGTTTGTAAGTTTTGTAATTGAATTAAAGAAATATAATGAGGAAACATTGTCTGTATTTGCAGAGAGTAAAGAGCCAGAAGTCCTTTTTAGGATTGGGAATATAAGACATATTGTTTCAGATAGCGATGAGCTGATAAAGAAAATTATGTTTAACCCGTTTTCTCCTGATGAAACGATTACCTTGATGAAACAGATTATTATTGACAAAAAAGCTGCTGAGGTATTCGGGCAAGTCTGTGAAGATTCAAAAGAGGAAAAATCTGAAACAGAGATTAATAATGAAAATACAAAAGAGGCGGAAAGTAGCCTGACTATTCTAAATGACCAGATTGAGAAAGAGATTAGTGAAAATTTGTACAACAAGATAAACAAGATGAATATGGCTGAAAAAATAAAGCTTGCCTTGAAAGGTAATAAAACAGCAAGAATGCTCCTTGTGCGGGACCCAAACAAACAGGTTTCACTTAATGTGTTAAAAAATCCAAAAATAACAGAGCAGGAGATAGAATTTATACTTAAAAATAAAGCGACAGGCGAGCATCTCATTCGGGAAATAGCAAGGACAAATGCCTTTATAAAAGATTACAATATTATGCGAGAACTTGTATTTCATCCCAAAACACCTATAAATATCAGTATGAATTTCATTAACAGACTTTTTGTTCAGGATCTTGAAAGATTGTCAAAATCAAGAGATGTCCCTTCGAGTCTCAAAAATCAGGCTCAGAGGTTGTATCAGGTGAAGGCAAACAGAAAATGAAAGGGAATATAATTTATATTGCAATTATTATACTTTTGGTTTTTTATTTTGTTTTTGGAAGCAACGGTCTTTTGAAATATAATGAACTTCTTGATATTAAAGTATCTTACGAGCAGCAAATCAATGAACTTGAAATTAAAATCAGTGAGCTTGAAAAAAGGATTGAACTTTTGAAAAAAGATAAAGAGTATCTGGAAACAGAAATAAAAAAAGAATTAAATATGGCAAAACCAAATGAGGATCTGTATATAATAATCGATGAACAAACTGACAGTAACAGAGATAACTCAACAGATTAAATTTCTGCTTGAAAGTAATTTCAGCAGTCACATTTGTGTGGTGGGTGAGATTTCAAACCTTTCTTTTTCACCAACCGGGCACATTTACTTTACATTGAAAGATGATAGTGCCCAGATAAAGGTGGTATTTTTCAAAAGATACAATCTGGCAAATAATTACAAGTTGAAGCAGGGTGACAAGGTTGAAGTAATCGGTAACTTGAGCGTATATGAGAATGATGGTGTATATCAAATCATTGCAAGAAAAGTTGTTTATGATTCAGCAGGTGATTTTTATAAGAAATTTGAAGAGACTAAAAGAGTTTTGGAAAAAGAGGGACTTTTTGATAAAGATAAAAAGAAACCTATCCCTAAAATTATAAAAAATGTTGCTGTTTTGACTTCGCCTGGGGGCGCAGCAATAAGGGATTTTTTGCAAACATTGAGAAATAATTATGTGGGGCTTAGTGTTGATATCTGGCCGGTTCAAGTGCAGGGCAGTCAGGCAATAAAGGATATAATTTTAAGTTTAAGGGCGCTGAACAGATATTGTGACAATTATGATGTTGCCATACTTATGCGCGGAGGCGGCTCGCTTGAGGATTTGATTATATTTAATGAGGAAGCTCTGGCAAGGGAATTTTTCTCGTTAAAGATACCCACAATTTCTGCAATCGGACATGAAAGAGACTTTTCTATTTGTGATTTTGTAGCTGACTTAAGAGTTTCGACTCCAACAGCTGCTGCTGAAACGTTAAGCAGACCGTATATTGATTTAAGAAGAGAGGTAAGTGAAAATATTAAAAATTTGAAAAGAAGTATTGAAAACAAAATAGACAAGCACTATCAGTTGTTTGATAAGTTTTTGAGTTTAATTTCCTTTAAAAATCCTTCAAATATTATAAAGTTTAAAAAGAATATGCTTCATAAATATATAAGCAATATTATTTCAAGTATTAATATAAAAGTTATGGATAATAGTATGCTAAATAACGATTTGATGTACAGAATATTGACAAAAAATCCGGAAGTTAAAATAGGGGAATATAAAAACTACCTGAATCTGCTCCAGGTAAATATTAATGGAAATATATTGAGGAAATTGGAGGCAAATAAATACAGGCATAGTTTTCTTATGGAAAAAATGAAACTGCTTAATCCCGAAAATATCCTTGAAAGAGGTTATGCAATAGTTTACAAAGGGAAGCTACCGGTTGGAAGTGCCAGCGATATTAATCTTGAAGATTCTCTTGAAATTCATTTTAAAGACGGTTATACTAACGCCTTTGTAACGGGTAAAAAAATGAAAAAGATTTAAGGTTTTATGGAGGAATAGATGGACAGGATACCAATTACCAGAGAAGGTTTTCAGAAAATAAAAGCTGAGCTTGAAAGGCTTAAAACTGTTGAAAGGCGTGCTGTTGTTGAAGCCATAAAGGAGGCCAGAGGGCACGGCGATTTGAGTGAAAACGCTGAGTATGATGCGGCAAAAGAAAGGCAGGGGATGATTGAAGCGAAAATTGCTGAACTTGAAAGCAAAATGGGTAAATTTGAAATTATAGATACGGATAATTTAAGTACCGACAAGGTTGTTTTTGGCGTGTATGTGGAAATAGAAAATATTGAAAGTGACGAGATAAAAAAATATAGAATAGTTGGTCCTGACGAAAGTGATATTTCAAAAGGTTATATATCTGTTTTTTCGCCTATTGCAAGAGCTCTTATAGGGAAAAGGGTTGGAGATGAAGTGGTGGTTAATGCTCCTGGCGGTGAAATTGAATATGAAATTATAAAAATATCAAAGGATGCTTAAATATAACATTCTTGTAGTAGATGACGAAAAGTCTTTTAGAGAATTTCTTGAAATACTTTTTAAAGATGAAGGTTTTGGCGTCTTTACTGCAAAATCTATAAACTCTGCGATAGAAATTCTAAAAAGTGAGAAGGTTGATTTGGTTTTATTTGACCTTATGCTTGGCAACGAGGATGGGCTGCAGATTCCTCGCCTTGCCTCGGAAATCGGGATTAGGATCCCTTTTATCTTAATGACTGCATATGCGAATACGGAAACCGCTCTTGAATCCATAAAACTTGGAGTTGTGGACTATATTACAAAACCATTTGATACGGCAAAATTAATCGATATAATTAAGAATATTTTAAATGAATTTAATGTTAAAGGGGACGAAAGTGAGTGTTGTGAGGATTTGAAAGAGATTGTAGGGGTAAGTGATTGTATTTTAAAGGTCAAAAAAAATATACTCGATGTGGCGGCTACCGATTCGACTGTGTTAATTTCCGGTGAGAGCGGGACAGGTAAAGAGGTTGTGGCAAGGGCTATCCATAAGTTGAGCAAAAGAAAGGATAGGGAATTCGTAGCTATCAACTGTGGTGCAATACCGTCAGATTTGCTTGAGGCAGAGCTCTTTGGTTATAAAAAAGGTGCGTTCACAGGCGCTGTATCGGAAAAAAAAGGTCTATTTGAGATTGCAAATCATGGCACAATATTCCTGGATGAAATAGGGGATATGCCCCTTTTTTTGCAGGTTAAACTTTTGAGGGTTTTGCAGGAGAGAAAGATTTTACCTATTGGCAGCACAACTTTTATAGATATTGATGTGAGGGTTATTGCTGCTTCAAACAAGGATTTATTGGAAGAAATTGAAAAAAACAATTTCAGAAAAGATCTTTTCTACAGACTTAACGTTGTAAATATTTATATCCCGCCTTTAAGGGAGAGAAAGGTTGATATCCCATATCTTGCAAAACATTTTTTAAACAAATATGCAAGGCTTTTAAATAAAGAGATAGGCGATATTTCATTTGCAGTTATGGAGATGCTTAAAAAGTATGATTATCCCGGTAATGTCAGAGAGCTTGAAAATATCATTGAAAGAGCAGTTGTGGTTGAAAAGTCAAATAAACTCTTGCCTTCGAGTATTTCAGAGCATATTTTTGACGACAGTCTGAATGTTGATGTGAATTCTGAGTTAAAACTTCCTGTAAATCTTGAAAGTTTGGTTGAAAAAATTGAAGAAAAGTATATAAGAAAGGCACTGGAAGTTACTAAAAATAATCAGAGCAAGGCGGCAAAATTGTTAGGACTTACTCTGAGGACATTCAGATATAAAATGGAAAAGTACGATGTTAAATAAAAGCAACTTTAATCTCCCAAATCAGCTTACCATGTTAAGGGTAATTTTAATCCCTATATATATAATTTTTTTATACTTTGACAGGCCCTTTACGAATATTATGGCGACAATTGTATTTACTGTTGCTTCACTTACGGATTTTATCGACGGTTATGTTGCGAGAAAATATAATATAGTAACTGACCTTGGTAAAATATTGGACCCTGTTGCTGATAAAATTCTTGTTGCTTCATCTCTTATAGTACTGATGGAGCTTGGCAGAGTTGAAGGGCTTATTGTTATTATCCTTCTTTCGAGAGATTTTGCGGTGGGTGCCTTGAGGGATTTTTCAGCAAGTAAAGGTAAAATTATTGCTGCAGGATTTTCAGGTAAACTAAAAACTACATTTCAAATGCTTGCTGTTGGATTTCTTACTTATAAAAATTCACTTTTTGGCATTGATATTTTACTGATTGGCAAGATACTTATATATTTGTCTGTAGTGCTTTCCATTTATTCCGCAGTTGAATACTATTTAAAATTTTTCTCACAGAGTAAATGAATAAGGTATACATTAGGGAAATTAATTCTTATGCTCACGCTGACCTCGAAATATTTATAAAAAATTTTTTTCTTGAATATTTTGATGCTTTTAAAAATGTCAGGAAAATCCTCTTAAAACCAAATATATTGCAGGCAAGCATTCCGGAAAGAGGTGTTACAACACATCCAGACTTTATCAGGGTGGTTATCAAGGCATTAAGAGAAATTGGTAATTTTGAAATACTGCTTGGAGATAGCCCCGGAGCAAACTTTAAAAATTATGATAAAGTGTTAAAAATAACTGGCATAAAGAAGGTATGTGAGGATGAAAGGGTTAAAATTGTAAAAATTGAGAATTTTAAACCTTTATTGATTGATGATACCATTATATCTTCAATTATTAATGATGTTGATTTGATTATAAATCTTCCGAAATTAAAAACTCATTCACTTACAGGCCTGACCCTTGCAGTTAAAAACCTTTTTGGACTTGTTCCAGGAACAAATAAAGTAAATTTTCATCGTAAAAACCCTGTAGATGAGAAACTTGCGGATGCAATTTTTAAAGTGTATGATATTGTCAAAAATAAATGTATTCATATTCTTGATGGTATTATTGCCCATGAAGGGGATGGGCCTTCAAGAGGGAGTCCCGTGGCACTTAACTTTGTAGCTGCTTCAGATAACGCCGTCTGTCTTGATATGGCAGTGTGTGATATACTGGGGCTTGGAAGAGGATTTTGCCTTACAAATAAATCGGCTTTGAAAAATGATGACGTATATAAATTTACTATTACCGGTGATAAAATTTCCAGAAAAATAAAGATACCGCTATCAAGGAAATCGTTGAAAGTTCCAAACTTTTTAAAGAAATTTGTGGCAAACAATATATATGTGAAACCTGAAGTAAATAAAAAATGCATTGGATGTTTATTGTGCTTGAACAGTTGTCCTGTGTATGCTATTAAGAAAAGCGATGACGGCAAAGTGATTATTGATAAAAAAGCCTGTATAGAATGTTTTTGTTGTCATGAAGTATGTGAGTCTGGTGCAATAGATCTTAAAAGGTCATTTTTTCATAGGGTGATTGTAAATGATTAGTGTATTGCTGCTTGTATTGTGTTATTTTATCGGCTCTATCCCTTTTTCTTATATTATTGTAAAAATTTTCAAAGGGGTTGATTTAAGGACTGTTGGAAGTAAAAATGTGGGTGCAACAAATGCCGGGCGAGTACTGGGGAAATGGGGATTTATTTCATCATTTTTGCTTGATATGCTGAAGTCTTATGTCCCATTGTTGATTCTTAAGCAAAGTTACAGCACTGATTTTCTTCTATTATGTGCTTTGTTTCTTATTTTAGGTCATACTTACACCATTTTTCTTAACTTTAAAGGGGGAAAGGGGGTTGCCACAGGTCTTGGAGTCTTTTTGGCATTAAGTCCGAAAAGTGTAGTTTTTGCTCTTTTGGTGTTTGTTGTTGCTGTTGGTATTTTTAAGATGGTATCTCTTGGCTCTGTTTTGGCTGCAATAACATTGCTGATTACCGTGTTGTTTACCGAGAAAAACTCAAATTTTATAATATTTACTTTTTTCGTAGCGTTGTTTGTGATTTATAAGCATAAAGATAATATCAAAAGAATAATAAATGGTACTGAGAAAAAAATAGGAGAAAAAGTTGATTAATCCTCATAAAGTCATGGAAGAAGCTGCTCAGCTTGCACTTCTTGGTAAGGGGGATAACAAAACAAACCCGATAGTAGGCGCATGTGTGGTGAAGGGTTCAAAGATAGTATCAAGAGGATATCATACAGGATTTGGAAATCCCCACGCAGAGGTGGAGGCTATTGATAATTCACCTGTAAATGTGCAGGGAGCTGATTTGTATGTAACCCTTGAACCTTGCTCTCATTTTGGCAAAACCCCACCATGTACAAAAAAAATTATAGAGTCAGGGATTAAACGTGTTTTTGTGGGGGTAGTTGACCCTAATCCGGTGAATGCGGGTAATGGAATTAATGAACTTTTGAAAAATGGTATCGAAGTTTATATAGGTTTTGCTGAGAAAATTTGCGCATCTTTGATAGAAGATTTTGCAAAAACTATTTATAAGAAAGAACCTTATTATACCTTAAAAGTAGCTCAAAGTATTGATGGTAAAATAGCTCTTGAAAATGGGCACTCTAAATGGATAACAAATAAATCTTCCAGAACTTATGCTCATTATCTCAGAAGCATAAGTGATGCCGTATTGGTGGGGACAGATACCGTACTAAAAGATGACCCGGAGTTAAATGTAAGGCTTATAAAAAGTTATAGAGAGCCATTTAAAGTTGTGCTTGATACTGATTTGAGAATTAGTCCGGAGTTTAAGCTTGTCAAAAACTTTGCGGAGTATTTGATAGTTTTTACTTCCGGTGAGAATGAAGACTCTGATAAGTGGAAAATGTTAAAAGATATTGGTGTGACACTTATCCCTTGCAAAAGGGGCGATTTTGGACTTGATTTGGACTTTGTATCAAAAGAATTACTTAAAATGAATATTATGAATGTTCTTGTAGAAGGAGGCTCCCGCATTTTTGGCAGCTTTCTAAAGATGAAAAAGGTTGATAAATTGAATATCTTTATTGCACCTAAAATACTTGGGGATGGTGTTGCATCTTTTGGCGGTATTAAATTTAACAGTATTGATGAGTGTATAAAATTTTATGATTATGAATATAAATTTATTGAAAAAGATTTGCTTATATCCGCAAGCTTGACTGATTATAAAAAATATGTGCTTGAATTGACAGAAAAGGTGAGAAACAGGTGTTTACAGGGATTGTAGAAGAGCTTGGTAGAATAAAAAATATTAGTATAAGAGGGAAAGACGCCGTAATATCTATTGAAGCCAAAAAAGTACTGGATGGAACTTTACCAGGGGATTCAATTGCAGTAAACGGTGTTTGTCTCACTGCAACAAAAATTGAGAATGAGACTTTTGGGGCTGACTTAAGCTACGAGACATTGTTGAAAAGCTCTTTAAAAAATCTTAAAACCAATGATTTTGTGAATCTTGAAAGGGCGCTTACTTTAAGCTCAAGGCTTGGCGGACACCTTGTATCCGGGCATGTTGACTGTGTTGGGAGTATTGTCAATATTGCAAAAAAGGGTAGCTCTTATGAAATTGGGGTTATGTACGATAGTAGTGTTGATAAGTTTATCGCCGTAAAAGGCTCTGTAACACTGGACGGGATAAGCCTTACAGTTGCTGATATAAAAAACAATATACTTAGTGTTGCAGTTATTCCTCACACTTTTGAAAATACAAATCTAAAATTCAAGAGAGCTGGAGCTCCAGTAAACATTGAGGTTGATATAATTGCAAGATATATTGCCAGGCTTGTGGAAAAAGGGACAAATGAAAATTCCCTGAAATCAGGGATTTATAATTTGCTTGGCTGAAAATTTGTTAATTTTTTTCTTGATAGTTTTGAATATTAGAGATAGTTTAATAAGGTTAACTAATATACGGGAGTTTTTATGGACCAAAGCGTAAGGTACACTGTTGAAGAAGCTATTGAAGATATAAAGAAAGGTAAAATGATTATCCTTGTGGATGATGAAGATAGGGAAAATGAAGGTGATTTGATGATAGCTGCTGACTTTGTGTCGGCTGAATCCATTAATTTTATGGCAAAGTATGGCAGGGGACTTATCTGTTTGAGTATGTCAGAAGAGATGTGTGACAGACTTGAATTGCCTTTGATGGTTGACAATAGAAGCAATTCGGCAAGATTTGGGACTGCATTTACCGTATCTATTGAGGCAAGGGAAGGGGTTACTACCGGTATATCGGCTTATGACAGGGCACATACTATAAAAGTTGCTATAAATCCGGCTACAAAGCCAGAAGACCTTGCAAGACCAGGCCATATTTTTCCTCTGAGAGCCAGGAATGGAGGAGTACTTGTGAGGGCCGGGCAAACAGAGGGCTCCGTTGATCTGGCAAGGATGGCAGGTCTTACTCCTGCAGCAGTAATTTGCGAGATAATGAATGATGATGGTTCAATGGCAAGAATGCCTCAATTGGAAGAATTTGCAAAAAAGCATGGTATAAAAATTCTTACAATTGCAGATCTTATAGCTTACAGGACTGACCATGAGACAATTATTGAGGAAGCAGCTGTAGCTAAAATGCCGACACTGTTTGGAGATTTTATAATCAAAGGTTTTAAAAGCAAGGTGGATGGACAAGAGGCGGTAGCTTTAATAAAAGGGGATATAAGTGCTGCTGATAAAGTGCTTGTAAGGGTACATTCCCAGTGCTTGACAGGGGATGTTTTCGGGTCACTCAGATGCGATTGCCGCGATCAGCTTCAGGCATCTATGGAAATGATTGAAAAAGAGGGGTGTGGAATCGTACTTTATATGTTTCAAGAAGGAAGAGGAATTGGTATTTTGAATAAAATAAAGGCTTACAAACTCCAGGAGGAAGGTTTTGACACAGTAGATGCTAATCTGCATCTTGGTTTTGGTGCTGACTTGAGAGACTACGGCTTTGGCGCTCAGATACTAAAGTTTCTTGGAGTCAGGAAAATCAGGCTTCTTACCAACAACCCCAAAAAGATACACTGTCTTTCAGGGTATGGTCTCGAAATTGTTGAAAGGGTGCCGGTTGTTTGCGGTATTAGGCCTGAAAATGAAAATTATATAAAAACAAAAATAGAAAAAATGGGGCATGACATAAATAGATAGTGAGGTAAAGTATGAATTACGTAATAAAAGAAGGAAATTATAATGGCAAAGGGTTTAAATTTGCAATTGTATGTTCAAGGTTTAATGATTTTATTGTGAAAAGCCTTGTGGCTGGTACGGTTGATGCTCTTTTAAGACATGAGGTAAGTCAGGAAGATATAGAGGTTTTTAAAGTACCTGGAGCATTTGAGATTCCCTTGATGTGTAAAAAACTTGCTGATACAAAAAAGTATGATGCCGTTATCGCTGTGGGTGCTGTTATAAGAGGCTCTACGCCTCATTTTGAATATGTTTCATCGGAAGTTGCAAAAGGTGTTGCAAAAGCAGGATATGATACCGGTGTGCCAGTAATATTTGGAGTGCTTACCACTGATACTATAGAGCAGGCTGTTGAAAGGGCAGGGACAAAGGCAGGTAACAAAGGAGCTGAAGCTGCCATGTCGGCTCTTGAATTTGTAAATCTTTTGAGAAAAGAGAGCTTATAGAAAGTGAAGAAACAGTTTAGGACTACAATAAGACACCATGTTTTTAAAATGATTTATCAGTTTGAAATAATGGATGATGATTTTGCAAAAATACCAGAAATATACTGGCTTAGTGAGAATGTTAAAAATAAAAATATTATTTCACAAGCAAATGAAATGTTTTTGAATATTGCAAAAAATAAAGACTTCCTTGATAATTTGTACAAAAATAAGCTGAAAGATGGCTGGACTTTTGACAGGCTTGGCACTATTGAAAAGTGTATCTTAAGAGCTGCTTTACACGAGCTATTAAATACCGGCACACCTATTTATGTAATAAACAATGACTATGGTGAGCTTGCAAAGGAATATGCAGATGAGAAGATTGCGTCTTTTGTCAGAGGTATAGTGGCAAGTGTAGAGCAGGAAATAGGTGATAGGCAGAGATGACATTACAGTTTGATAAAGTTAAAATAAATTTTCAGCCTTTGCTTTCATCTGACATTTACCCCTTGATTATAGATTATGATTTTGAAAATAAGATTCCAAGAGGGGTTTCAATTTTGATGGATATTATTTTTAACAATTTTATATATGAAACTGTAAATAATTTTAAAAAAATTATAGAGCCTTTTTTTATAAGGAAAAACAGTTTTTTTTTGACTGAAGGTTTTTTTTTAGCTGACTTTAAGAATTTGACAGCTGATCACAAATTATTTGATTTCATAAAATCCTCTGAGTTTGATACCATATTTATAGAAAATAGCAGACATTTTAATATGGACTTGTTTAATGATATCGGTAAAAAAATAGTACTGGTGGAGTTTGTTTAATGAAATTTGAGACTATAAAGATTAAGTTTGTTATTAATATCAAAGATATAGTGTATATAAACAGTATAATAGATTCTTATGAGGGGATTGGCATAGTAAGAACTATTGATCCTAAAGAAGGGCTTGTGGCTGTTTATACAAATGATTTTATGAAAAAATATCTTTATGAAGTTATTGATGCTTTGAAGGGTGAAGGGTATAAGATTGATAATATAAGTGAAGAGAAAACAGAAAGTGTAGATAATTGGTAAGGAGATAAGATGGAACTTAGTTTAAATAAAAAATATATGATTTTTGAATTGGTTAAAAGTTTTACAAAGGACGATAGACCTTATATAAGAGTGGTGCTTCTTGATTCCCAGGGGGAACAATACAGTGGCATTATGTTTGATAGCAATAAGTTGGAATTTGAACCGGAGAAGGGGGATATTGTCGAAATAAATGGAAGCCTGCAAAATTACAACGGCCAACTTCAAATTAAAATCAATAACATGATAAAAGGCTCGATCGATGACTTATATGATTTTCTTCCAAAGTCAAAGTTTGATACCAAAAGTATGTTGAATGAACTAAAAAGAATTGTTTATGATAATATTGATTGTGATTTTGTTAAAAAGCTTATGGATGAGTTTTTTAAAGATACTAAAACGATAGAGCAATTTTCAAGACATCCTGCAGCAAAAAACGTGCATCATGCTTATGTTGGTGGTCTTCTTGAGCACACGCTTTCAGTAGTGAGACTTGGTGTATTGCTATCGGACTATTACAGTGAATATATTGATAAAAATATTTTGATAGCTGGAGCGGTTTTTCACGACATAGGAAAAGTTTTTGAGCTGGATATAGCTAAAGGGTTTGACTACACTGACTCCGGTAAACTTTTAGGGCATCTGCTTCTTGGAATTGACTTAGTAAAGAGGTACATAGATAATATCGAGAATTTTCCTGCAAATAAAGCAAACTTGATTTTACACCTTATCGCAAGTCATCATGGATACATTGAGTTTGGGGCTATTAAAAAACCGAAGACTTATGAAGCGCTTATTCTTCATCATATTGATGACCTTGATGCAAAAATAAACAATTTTACTATGCTCTTTGATAAAGAAAAGGTGCAAAGTGGCTGGAGCAGTTACGATAGGTTGCTGGAGAGACAGATTTTTAAACATAAAGATTAATAATGAAGATGAGGTGAATGTATGACGGAAGTGGCGGGTTTTAAAAAGTTAATTTTAGGGGTACAGATGCTTTTTGTAGCATTTGGTGCTCTTGTTCTTGTTCCTCTTTTAACAGGGCTTGACCCATCTATTGCACTTTTTACTGCCGGGCTTGGTACCCTTGTTTTTCAATTTATTACTAAATCAAAGGTTCCAGTTTTTCTTGCAAGCTCTTTTGCATTTATTGCACCGATTCAGTACGGAATGAAAAATTTTGGTGTTTCCAAGACACTTGGTGCATTATTTTTTACCGGTTTTGCATATGTTATATTCAGTCTTCTTGTTAAAAAGGGTGGGGTAAAAGCTATTGAAAAATATTTACCACCTATAGTGACAGGACCGGTTATAATGGTGATTGGTTTAAAACTTGCGCCAGTTGCTGTCAATATGGCAAAGAGCTTTGATGGCTCAGGAAATATGGATGGTAAGGCGGTCATCATTTCACTGGTGTCACTGATTACTGCAATTCTTGTTGTAATGTATGGCAAAAGAGTTTTAAGTCTTATTCCCATTTTAAGCGGAATTGTTGTTGGTTATATACTTTCGCTGATACTTGGAGTTGTTTCGTTTGAACCGGTTTCCCAGGCAAAATGGTTTATGATTCCATGGATTGAAGCCATGAAGTCTGGAAGTTTTGCCATGCCAACTTTTGACCTTGCAGCGATTATGTTTATTTTACCTGTTGCCATTGCACCAGCCATTGAGCATGTAGGGGATGTTCTTGCAATTTCTTCTGTAACCGGTAAAAATTATATTCAGGATCCAGGGCTTCACAGGACACTTCTTGGCGACGGTATTGCTACTTCAGTAGCAGGTATATTGGGTGGACCACCTAATACGACATACTCTGAGGTAACAGGTGCAGTTGCTTTGACAAAGGCAACTGATGTTGTATATATGAGGATAGCAGCTATTACTGCAATTGTTCTTGCCTTTTTTGGCAAATTGGGCGCTATTTTGAAAACTATACCTGTGCCTGTTATGGGTGGAATTTTAATTTTACTTTTTGGTATGATCGCTGCAATTGGAATTGGCTCACTGGTTAGAAACAAGGTTGATATGGCAAAATCAAGGAATCTTGTTATAGCTTCCGTTGTACTTGTAATAGGCATAGGTGATATGGTAATATCTATTTGGAAAGTTACACTTGGTGGGATAGGTCTTGCGGGGCTTGTCGGAATAATATTGAACATAATTTTACCTGGAGTTGAAAAATGAGTTTGCCTAAAAATTTTACTGTTGTTACCCACCCCTTAATTGAGCATAAACTGACATATATAAGAGATATAAAGACAAGTAAAAAAGAATTTAAAGAGCTTGTAAATGAAGTTGCTATGCTTATGGCTTATGAAATTACAAAGGATATGCCTCTGGAAGAAGTAGAAATAGAAACACCAATTTGTAAAACCAAAGCGAAGGTACTGGCAGGTAAAAAACTGGTGTTGGTACCTATTTTAAGAGCTGGTATAGGTATGGTAGATGGAATATTGAAGTTAGTACCATCTGCAAGAGTTGGGCATATCGGGCTTTACAGAGATGAGGAAACACTAAAACCTGTATCTTATTATTTTAAAATTCCTTCCAACTGTGAGGACAGGGATTTTATACTTATTGATCCTATGCTTGCAACAGGAGGCTCAGCTGTTTATGCTGCCAATATGCTGAAGGATGCAGGAGCAAAGAGCATAAAATTTATGTGTCTGATAGCAGCACCTGAAGGGGTTAAAAAGTTTTGTGAATCCCATCCTGATATAAAAGTTTATGCTGCTGCACTGGATGAAAAACTTAATGAAAAAGGTTATATTGTCCCAGGTCTTGGTGATGCCGGGGACAGACTATTTGGTACTAAATAAGGTTTATGAAGAGATTCAGGGCGTATTTAAGAAATGTTTTTCTGGCAGGCATACTTACTGTATTGCCTGTCATTGTTACTTACTTCTTTTTAAGTTTTATATTTAAAAAGCTTTCCGGTTTTCTCATTCCATATCTTGAAACAGTGGCTAATTATTTTAATATTCATTTTACAGATGCCCAAAAGGCCATTTTATCTTTGTCATTTCTTATAATTGCAATTTTCTTCATAGGGCTTTTTGCAAAAAATTATTTTGGAAAGAAGGTAATTGGCTTTTTTGAGAGAATTCTTTCTAAAATCCCCTTAATAAGAGGGATATACTCCGCTACAAGGCAGATTATAGATACTTTTCAGTCACCAACAGGTTCAAATTTTAAAAAGGTTGTTTTGGTTGAATATCCAAAAGAAGGGGTATATTCAGTGGGGTTTGTAACAAAGGAGTCGTCAAATTACTATAATTCCAGGATTGGGAAAAAATGTTCCAATGTTTTTATACCAACTACTCCCAATCCCACATCAGGATTTATACTTATCATACCAAATGATTCCATTATTGAGCTGGATATGACGATTGAAGAGGGGGTAAAATTTGTTATCTCAGCAGGACTTCTCTCTCCTGAAAAGATAAGGGAAGAGTTAAGACAAAAAAATAAGATAGAGTGAAAATGTATAGTAATACAGGACTTATAGGATACCCATTGGAGCATTCCTTATCACCCAAAATTCATACATATCTTTATTATAAGTCTTTAATAAATGGTGGTTACTGTTGTTTTGAAATAAATAGAAATGAGTTGGAAGATACAATTAATCAATTTAAAAGATTCAAATTTAAAGGCTTTAATGTAACCTTGCCTTATAAAATTGATGTTATAAAATTCCTAAATGAGCTAAGTACAGAAGCACAAGAAATTGGTGCTGTAAATACAGTTAAAATAAGTAATAATAAATTATACGGTTATAATACCGATCTTTATGGAATAATCAAAACCTTTGAACTTTTTTCTGTAAGCCCTCAAAACAAAAAGATACTGGTTCTTGGTTCAGGAGGAGCATCAAGGGCTTTATTTTACTTTTTAAAAGATAAAAGGTGCCATGTAGATGTGGTAAACAGAACGGTTATAAACACTGAAAACCTATTGAAAGAAATGAAAATTGAAAAATTTAATATACATGACTTACTTTTTTTGAAAAAAAATAATTATTATGATATAATTATAAATACCACATCTGTTGGGATTCAAAATGGAGAGTTTTTTGATATGAAGAATATTAATTGCGGAGAGTTTGCGTTTGATTTTCAATATTCTGTAAGTTCTCAAACGCCATTCTTATCTATTTATAACTCTCTTGTAGAAAAAAGAGCTGATGGAATTTATATGTTAATATATCAGGCTGTTAAGGCATTTAGTTATTTTCATGATATTGAAATTGATGTTAGTTTGGATAAACTTGCAAAATTTATTTATAATAAACGGGTGGGAAAATGATTTCTTCTAAGATAGGAGCTATTTTACTCAGCGAAAATTTAATTACTCAGGAGCAACTTGAGAAAGCACTTGAAGTACAGAAAAAAGAAGGGGGAAGGTTAGGATCAATTCTTATAAAACTTGGTTTTGTAGATGAGAAGAAGATAGCCGAGTTTTTGAGCAAGCAGTATAGTGTGCCGTATGTTGATTTGTCTGCAGTTCATATTGAGCCTAAAATATTGAACCTGATTCCAAAAGACCTTTGTAGAAAGTTTCTTGTAATACCTTTTGACAGGGAAGGACAAACAATAAAAGTGGCAATAGCAGACCCTTCAAATGTGTATGCTCTTGAAGAGTTGAGATTTGTGTCCGGCTTCAATGTGCGACCCTTTGTGGCAGTAGAATCTACCATCAGGGAATTTCTGGATAAACAGGCTGATGCCGAAGAGCAAGTTTTGGCAGAGTTTGATAATCTTGATATTGCTGACCTTCAGTTTGAGGAGAGTGAAGAGGAAGTTGACCTTACAGAGCTTAAAAAAGAAGTGGAAGATGCCCCTATAGTAAAATTGGTTAATTATATTTTGACTGAGGCTGTGAAAAGGGGGGCATCGGATATACATGTGGAACCTTATGAAAAGGATTTCAGGATAAGGTTCAGGATTGATGGGGTAATGCACGAGTTTATAAGGCCACCCAAAAATATAAAGGATGCCCTTACTTCAAGACTCAAAATATTGGCAGAACTTGACATTGCCGAAAGAAGATTGCCGCAGGATGGCAGGATAAAAATAAAAATATCTAACAAGGCTATAGATATGAGGGTTTCTACCCTCCCGGTGCTTTATGGTGAAAAGGTTGTTTTAAGGATTCTTGACAAGTCTAACTTGCAACTTGACCTTGAAAAGTTAGGTTTTGAGCCGGAGTCTCTAAAAGTTTTCTTAAAGGGGATAGAAAGTCCGTATGGTATGGTTTTGGTAACTGGTCCCACTGGTAGTGGTAAATCTACTACTCTATATTCAGCTCTTAGCAGACTTAATAAGGAAGATACTAACATTATGACTGCAGAAGACCCGGTAGAATACAATATTTTTGGCATTAATCAGGTACAAATGAAAGATGAGATAGGACTTAATTTTGCTGCAGCCCTAAGAAGCTTTTTGAGGCAAGACCCTGATATAATTATGGTAGGTGAAATTCGAGATTACGAGACTGCTGAAATAGCAATCAAAGCTGCACTGACCGGACACCTTGTTCTTTCTACTTTGCATACAAACGATGCTCCAAGTACTGTAAATAGGCTTTTGAATATGGGTATAGAACCGTTTCTGGTTGCATCATCCACAGTTGTTATTTTAGCTCAGAGACTTGCGAGGAAGATTTGTAAAAACTGCGCTGAAAAGATAAAACTCCCTCAGGAAGCATTACTTTCAGTTGGTTTTAGAAAAGAGGAGTTAAGTGAGTTTACACCATATAGGGGGAAAGGGTGTGATGCGTGTAATAACACTGGCTATAAGGGAAGAGTTGCCTTATATGAAGTTATGGGTATTTCTGACTCAATTAAGGAGTTAATTTTACGAGGTGCTACTGCTACAGAGCTTAAAGAACAGGCCGTGAAAGAAGGGATGCTTACACTTCGCAGAAGTGGTCTTGAAAAGGTAAAAAAAGGTTTAACTTCAATAGAAGAGGTAGTAAGAGTAACTTTTGCTGACTAAAAAGGGGGCAGTATGTATTCATTGCAGGATTTATTGCAAAAAATGATAGAACTTAATGCAAGCGACCTTCACCTGACTGTTGGCTCTACACCGGTTTACAGAATTAACGGTGAGCTTGTTAAATTGGAAGGAGAGAAACTTACACCAAACATTATCAAGCAAATGTGTTACAGCATAATGAGCGAAGCACAAAAGAAAAGATTTGAAGAGGAAATGGAGCTTGATTCTTCTTTCGGTATAAAGGGATTAAGTAGATTCAGGGCAAACTTTTTTATGCAAAGGGGTGCCGTGGCAGCAGCTTTCAGAAAAATCCCTTACGAAGTGTTAGGTTTTGATGAGCTTGGTTTGCCTCAAATTATTTCAACTCTCTGTGAAAAGCCAAGAGGGCTTGTTCTAGTTACCGGGCCTACCGGTAGCGGTAAATCTACCACACTGGCAGCTATGATTGATAAGATAAATCGTGAAAAGAAAGTGCACATTATTACTATAGAAGATCCCATTGAATATCTGCACCCTCATAAAATGGCTATGGTAAACCAAAGGGAAGTAAAAGCCGACACAAAGACATTCACTACAGCACTAAAATATATTTTAAGACAGGATCCTGATGTAGTCTTGATTGGTGAAATGAGAGACCTTGAGACTATTGAAGCTGCTTTGACTGTATCTGAAACAGGTCACCTTACTTTAGGTACACTTCACACAAATAGTGCGATACAAACCATAAATAGGATTGTTGACGTTTTTCCTCCTCACCAGCAGTCCCAAATAAGAGCTCAATTATCATTTGTACTGGAAGGGATTGTATGTCAGCAGCTTTTACAGCGAGCTGATAATCAGGGTAGGGTTGTCGCCTGTGAAGTAATGATTCCAAATTCTGCTATAAGAAACCTTATAAGAGAGGATAAATTACACCAGATTTATTCAATGATGCAATCAGGTCAAAGTGAGCACGGCATGATAACAATGAGTCAGTCATTATTCAATTTATATTCAAAAGGGCTTATTTCTTATGATGATGCTGTTAACAAGGCAGTTTATCCTGATGAGGTAAGGCAGATGATAGATAGGGCAGGAGTAAACAGAGGCAGGAGGATTTGATGGCCAAGTTTATTTATAGAGGGAAAGATGACAAAGGTAATTTTGTTGATGGCGTTATTGTGGCTGATAACAAAAATGAAGCTCTCAGCTCTCTTAAAAACAGAAGAATAAACGTAGAAGAATTAAAATATGACTGGAAAAATCTTGAACTTTCCTTTGGCGAAAAAATTACCGATGAAGATATCGTAATTGCAACAAGGCAGCTTGCCACGATGATTAGTGCAGGTCTTTCACTTGTTAAATCTCTTGACATACTTGCTTCTCAGGCATCGAAGAAGAAAATGAGAAAAATGTTTACTGATATAAAAAATCAGATAGAGCAGGGGGCACAATTCAACAAGGCTTTGCAAAAGTACAAACTTATTTTTGGAGATTTGTATATTAATATGGTTGCTGCAGGTGAAGCAGGCGGTTTGCTTGATAATGTGCTTGACAGATTAGCCATTTATATGGAGAAAGCGATATCTTTAAAAAGGAAAGTCAAAGCAGCTATGATGTATCCTTCTATTGTTCTTATTGTAGCTGTTGCAGTTGTTTGGGGGCTTCTTGTTTTTATTATTCCTAAATTCAAGGAGATGTATGAAGGGTTTGGTGGCTCACTTCCTGCTCTTACCCAATTTACGATAAATTTGAGTGAGTTTCTGGGTAGCTGGTATGGAGGTGGAGTTATATTAGGTGTAATAGTGATTACTTCGATAACAGTAAGTACATTGTATAAAAGGACAGAAAAAGGTAAATTTGTAATTGACAGAATGATGTTGAAAATTCCCAAAATTGGAGATTTGTTGAAAAAAGTTTCTGTGGCAAAATTTTCAAGAACATTTGGGACTCTTTTAAATAGCGGTGTCCCGATACTTGATGCACTTGATATTGTTGCTAAAACAAGCGGCAACAAATATATTGAAAAACATCTTATCAAGAGCAAAGCCGATATCGAGCAGGGTAAAAATATTGTATATCCTCTTGAAAAAGCAGGTGTTTTCCCACCTATGGTTACACAAATGATATCTGTTGGAGAGGAAACCGGAGCACTTGACCAGATGCTTTCCAAAATAGCAGATTTTTATGATGATGAAGTTGATAGAGCTGTTGAAGGGCTTACAAAGATGATAGAGCCTATGCTGATGTTGATTGTTGGTGGCTCAGTAGGTTTTATTATTATTGCAATGTATCTGCCTATATTTAAACTAGGTGATGTAATACAGTAATAATTGAGTTTTTGAATGATTAATAACAAAACTAACAACCTTATATTGCTCATAAGGTTGTTTCTTTTTTTTACAATAGTTTTGGTTAATTTGATATCGGGTTTTAATTCAGGTGCTTCATCACCTTTTTCATTGGATTTTTTTATTATTATAACTATATTTTCATTAATTATTTTTATTGGTCAAAACTTTATCAGTCAGACTATTTTATTTTATGTTCAAGGGTTATTTGATCTGTTGATGGTTTCGTATTTTGTTAAAAGTACAGGTTTTTTTGATAGCCCATATATTGTATTTTATTCAATTATTATAATTTACATGTGTTTTTTTGAAGGTATAAAAGCCGGCTTATTTTCAATTTTAGGTTTTATAATTATTATAAGTTATTTTACTGCAAGTGTTTATTTGCATACAAAAAGTAATATTGTTAATGAATATGTTGCAAGGGGTTTTCAGTACGGATTGTCCTTTGTTATAATAATGCTCTTAACATCGTATTTGCATAAAGTATATTCAATTAAAAATAAAGAAAAGGCGGATATTGAAGAAAAGTTAAAATATATTGAAAATCTATATAAAAGCATTCTTGATAATATAGATATAGGAATAATTTTGTTGAGCAAAAATGGCATCATTATTTCTTGCAATAATGCAGGAAACAAAATTTTGAGTGTAAATGGAACAATAGTTGGAAAGAAATTGACGGATATCCTGGATGTTAAATCTGATGATGAAATTGTAAAGTACAATAACAAATTCATCGGCTATAAATTGCAACCCTTTTACTATGATAATTTGCTTTCGGGAGAATTATTTATCTTTCAGGATGTTACAGAAAAAGAAAATTTGCGCTCACAGCTTCATGAACAGGAGAAGCTTGCAATATTAGGACAGTTTTCAACGATTATCGCTCATGAAATAAAAAATCCTTTGGGAGCGATTAAAGGGAGTTTACAAATTCTTAAAAAAAATAAAATTGAAAATTTAAAATTGTTTAACATAGTCGAGCGTGAAATCAGCAGGCTTGATAATACATTAAATAACCTTCTTCTGGTTGTTAAAGACAAAAGGCTTACAAACGAGGTCATTTCACTGGATATCATTGTAAAGAATTTTGTCAATGAACTCAAATATTATGAACTATTTGAAGATATTAATATTGTGATAGAATTAGCCGGAGATGATTTCAGGGTAAATATCTCTGCAGGTGAGATTAAACAAGTTGTTTGGAATCTTGTTTTAAACAGCTTTCAAATAAAAAATAATGTGAATATTTTTATCACAATAACGAAGACAGGTGATAATGTGGTAATGCATTATAAAGATGATGGTCCCGGAATGAACAAGGAAATTAAAAACATGGTTTTTAAACCTTTCTTTACTACCAAAAAAACTGGCAGCGGGCTTGGCCTATATGTTATTAAAATAATCTGTGACAAATATGGAATAAAAGCCGATGTATTTGATAATACTGAAACTTTAGGTGGTTTTGCAATAGAATTTAAATTTCCTCTAATTTCTTAAAATTTTTAAAATATTGCTTAATTCTTCTTTAATCTGGTTAATGTTTATTTTTGATTGAGTCTCGGTTGCTATACTGCTGTCTTTTAAAGCCTTTTTTGCACCTTCTATAGTCATGCGCTTGTTATACAAAAGATCTTTGATCTTATTGATAGTTTCAATATTTTTCTGAGTGTAAAGCCTTCTCTTTGAAGTTGTTTTAAAAGGTCTGATTTCCTTAAACTCTTTTTCCCAAAACCTCAAAACAGAAGGCTTTAAATCGGTTATAGAGCAAACTTCACTAATTTTATAATATATCTTGTTATTATGCATTTACCTCTTCTTTAAAAAGTTGGCTTGGTCTGAAGACTACAACAGTTCTTGGTTCAATAACCTTTTCTTCACCTGTCTTGGGGTTTCTTCCAATTCTTCTTCCCCTGACTTTCACATCAAAGTTGCCAAAGCCGGAAATTTTAACGTTATTTTTAGATAAAATTTCTTCTCTCATTATTTCAAAGACTCTGTCAACAACATCAGCGATATCTTTTTTGGTAATACCTAAACCTTCGTAAATTTTTTCTACTATTTCAGCTTTTGTCATATTGCACCCCCGTATTATCGTAAGTTTTAAAGCAATTTTTTTTTATAGTCAACATTTTAATTACTTTTTTTTAGTATTTTTAATACTTTACCCTTTAATGTTATTTTTTCGGTATATTTTTTAGCCTCATTTATGTTTTGGAAATCAGAAATTTGCACTGTATGGTATCTGATTATATTTTCTTTACTCTTGATAAATACCTTTTCATTTAGTTTTTTTGCATATTTTATTGCATCATCTTTTGTTCTAAACTCTTCTATTTTTTTAACCTCATGTTGCCCGATAAATGTTTTTGTTCCTGAAGCAGGGATATATAATTCCCATATTTTTTCATTCTTTTTCAGACTGTTTATGATACTGATTTTTTTATCCTTGATGCTGCTTTTTAATATCCTGAGCTCATTATCTGAAATGTTGTCTATCAGTATTACGTATATTGAACTGGAAATATTTTTGATTTTTTGATTGTTACTGCTGTCGGTTTTTTGGGGTAAAATTGGCTCTGTTTTTTCTGTGGCAACAATATCCTTATTCTTTGTATCGTTAAGTTTCTCAATCTTTTTAGTATCTGTTTTGCTATTATCATTATTTTTTGATGCTAAGTTATTTGATTTTTCATTATCTGAAACATTTATGGTCCCTATGATTTTGTATTCTTCTTTTTTGTTTATAGTATTGGAGTAATTATCTGACATTGGTAATTTTTGGATTGAAATATTGTTTGCTTCTTGTGATGGTTTTTCATGGATTATAAGATAAAAAGTCACTATAATGGCAAGCAAAAGCAAGACACTACCTGTGACTATGTAGAGTTTTAAAAAACTAATCTTTTTCTTTTTTTGAGGTTGCTCCTGTACTGAGTGCTCAATTTCATAAATTTCCGAAAAGCTTTTATCAAGATATTTTAGAAGATTTATTTCAATCATTTTAATCTAAAAAGGGGTGAAATCACCCCTTTAAATTAATCTTCACTCTTTTTACTAGCCTGAATTACCTTTTCAGAAAGGTGGCTTGGCAATTCTTCGTAATGGCTAAATTCCATTGTAAACATACCTCTACCGCCTGTCATGCTCCTTAAATCTGGCGCATATTTTAATATCTCAGCCATAGGAACCTGTGCTGAAACATGTTGCCCATTGATTTGTGGTTCTACATTAAGGATTCTACCTCTTCTTGAGTTTAAATCACCTATGACAGCTCCGACTGCATCTTCTGGAACAAAAATGTCTATATTCATAATAGGTTCAAGAAGCACTGGCTTTGCTTCCATAGCCACTTTTTTGTAAGCCATGGATGCGGCGATTTTGAATGCCATCTCAGAAGAATCAACAGAGTGGTATGAACCGTCATAAAGAGTAACTTTAAAATCTACCATAGGATAACCTGCTATAACACCTTCCTGTGCAGCCTCTCTAATCCCTTTTTCTACAGCAGGTATGTACTGTTTTGGTATGGCACCACCCACAATTTGATCTACAAATTCAAATCCTTGTCCTCTTGAAAGAGGCTCGATAGTAATCCATACGTCTCCGTATTGCCCTCTACCGCCAGATTGCTTTTTATATTTTCCCTGTCCGCTGGCTTTACCTTTAATTGTTTCTTTGTATGGTACTTTTGGTGTCTTAAGATCAACTTCTACATTAAATTTTTTCTTTAACTTTTCAACAATGACTTCAATGTGCATTTGTCCCATACCATTTAAGAGTAGCTCACCGGTCTGCTCATCCCTATTAACTCTTATCCCCGGATCTTCTTCCATTAATCTGTGCAATCCGCTACTTACTTTGTCTTCATCGTCTTTAGATTTTGGCACAAGCGAAAAAGCAAGAACAGGCTCAGGTAATTCAACAGGCGTAATTTCTATTTGATTTTTCTTATTGTCCGTGAAAGTATCAAAGGATTCTGTATATTTTAATTTATTTACCATGCCTATTTGACCAGCTATCAATTTATCAGTTTTTACAAAATTTTTTCCTTGCAATAGGTATAATTGGTTTATTTTTTCAGTTTCATCTTTATTTACATTGTAAATTTCGCTGTCATTTTTGAGTTCACCAGAATAAAGTCTTATGAGCGATAACTTTCCGGCAAATGGGTCTATAAATGTTTTAAAAACAAATCCTACCAGTGTCTTGTCCTGGGGATCGATAAATATTGTCTCACCGGTTTTTTTATCGATTGCCTCCCTTCTTTCTCTTTGAAGAGGGGATGGAAGATAATTTATTACAGCCTCTAACAGAAGTTTTGAACCTATATTTTTTGTGGCTGAACCGCAAATTACAGGAATGAATCTTTTTGATATAGTCCCTTCCCTTATCCCTTTGAAGATTTCTTCTTCAGTAAACTCTTCTCCATCAAGAAATTTCTCAATCAATGCATCATCTGTTTCGCTGATTGCTTCAATAAGTTTATTTCTATATTCTTCTGCCTCGGGAAGTAAGTCTGATGGGATTTCTTCGATTTTATATTCAGCGGTTGGCTCGTCCGGGTATATATATGCTTTCATTTTAACAAGATCAATAATCCCTTTAAAAGTATCTTCCGCACCAATAGGCAGGAAAAGAGGTACGGGGTTTATACCAAAAGATTTTTCAATATCAGAAAGAGATCTGAAAAAGTCCGCTCTCTCTTTGTCCATTTTGTTTACAAATATGAGTTTTGCAAGATCATACTGGTCGGCAAATTTCCACACCCTTTCTGTTTCAGCTTTTACACCGGTAATTGCACTTGCTATTACTACTGCTCCACCAACGGCAGAAAGAGCAGCTTTTGTTTCATGTAAAAAATTTGAATATCCGGGAGTATCAACTATATTGATTAAATTCTTTTCCCATTCAATTGAACACACTTTGCTGTTTATTGATATTTTTCTTTCAATTTCCACTGGATCAAAATCCATAACACTTGATCCATTGTCAACACTGCCAATTTTTTTGGTTACTTTTGCATTGTAAAGTATTGCTTCAATAAGGCTTGTTTTACCCGCACCACCATGTGAAATAAATGCAACATTTCGTATTTTGTTAATATCACTTACATTCATAGACGCCCTCCATCATTGATTTAAATAATTCTAACAAATTAAATTATCATTTTCAATAATTTGTAGAAAAATGTTTATTTTTTTTCTTTAACCTGTATAATATTTTAAATAAATAAGCTTATGGTTTAATATTTAACAAATATATAAATTAGGAGGATAAGATGGAAAATAACCCTTGGGGCGACCAAAAGCTCAATATAAAATTGCCAAAATTAAAATTCAATATTTCCGGTATTGTTATTTTGATTATTGTGCTTGTTGTATGGCTATTGAGCGGGTTTTATATTGTTAAAGCCAATGAGCAAGCTGTAGTTGTAAGGTTTGGTAAAATTGTCAAAGTTGTAGGCGCAGGTCCTCATTTTCATATTCCTTTTCCTGTTGAAAGGATTGACAAGGCAGAAGTTACCAAGATACATCGAATTGAAATTGGATTTAGAACTTCCAAGAATGGACAAATAACGTCAGTACCTAAAGAAGCGCTTATGCTTACAGGAGATGAAAATATTGTCAGTATTGATTTAATTGTGCAATATAAAATAGGGGATATAGTGAAATATCTATACAATGTTTTAAATGTAGAAAAAACTATTAAAGATGCAGCAGAATCAGCAATAAGGGAAGTAGCAGGTAAGGAGAAAATTGACGATATTCTGACAACAGAAAAAAACAGGATTCAAATTGAAACACAGGATATACTTCAGGAGATACTCAATTTTTATAATTCCGGTATTGATATTGTTGCTGTCCAATTGCAGGATGTTGAGCCACCAAAGGCTGTAGTTGCTGCTTTTAAGGATGTTGCAAGTGCAAAGGAGGACAAAAACAGGTTTATTAATGAGGCAGAGGCATACCGAAATGAGATAATACCAAAAGCAAGAGCTGAAGCTGCAGCAATGATTCTTGATGCAGAAGCATACGAGGTTGAAAAAATAGAAAGGGCTAAAGGCGAAACAGTGAGATTTTTAAATATATATGAAAGCTATAAAAAAGCTCCTGAAATCACTAAAAAGCGACTATATCTTGAAAAAATGGCGGAGGTTTTGAGAGACAATCAGATATTCATATTTGATGAGAATATAGAAAATGTAAATCCTTTTATGGGTCTTGAGGAAATCAGAGGGAAGGGGGGAGAAAAATGAAAAAATTATTGGCAGGAATAATTATAGTAGTAGTTTTGTTAGTTGCAGCACCTTTTACCGGGGCATTTTTTGTTGTAAAGGTAAATGAGCAGGCCATTGTCACGTATCTTGGTAAAGTAGTAAGGGTAATTAAGGAGCCTGGACTATATTTTAAAATCCCTTTTATTTACAGTGTTTCATATTTGAGCAAGATGCTTCTCGAGTATGATGCACCTGTTTCGGAAATATTGACAAAAGATAAGAAAAATCTTGTGCTTGATAATTACTGCAGGTGGAAAATAGATGACCCATTAAAATTTTATCTCAGTGTCAGAGATGTTTATGGAGCAATGTCTCGAATAGACGATATTATTTATTCCGAAATGAGAATAGAATTGGGGCAGCATACTTTGACAGAAGTGGTGAGTGTGACACGAAATGAGATAATGGCAAATGTCACGAAAGCCGCACGGGAAAAAGCAAAAGTATATGGAATTTATATACAGGATATAAGGATTAAAAGGGCTGACCTGCCACCTGAGAATGAAAGGGCGGTATATGAAAGGATGCGCGCCGAAAGGATAAGAATTGCCAAACAGTACCGCTCGGAAGGGCTTGAAGAAGCTCAGAAGATAAAAGCAAAAACTGAAAAAGAGAAGAAAATCATTCTGGCCGAAGCCTATAAAAAAGTTCAGGAGATAAAAGGGGAAACTGATGCCAAAGTTGTGAAAATATATGCAGATGCCTTTAAACAAGACCCAAATTTCTATGAATTTATAAAGACGCTGGAAGTTTATTCAGAAGTATTTACTGACAATAGCAAATATTTCCTTTCAACTAATTCAAAGCTTTTGAGATTGCTCAATAAAGGTGATATTCAATAACAAGCCCTCTTTTGAGGGCTTGTTTTACATCCATCCTTTTTTCTTAAATATAACAATGGGAAGTATCGAAGATATCAGCATAATTACCAGGGACAAAGGGTATCCAAAAGGCCAGTTAAGCTCCGGAAAAAACTTAAAGTTCATCCCATAAATGCTTGCCACAAGTGTAGGTGGAAGGAATATTACATTGACAATGGTAAATATTTTAATGATATTGTTTTGCTCAATTCCCAGTTGACCAAGGAATATATTCTGAATGTAGTCAAGTCTGTCAAAATTAAATCTCGTATAATCAATCAGAGAATTAACGTCCTTAATCATTATTTTAAAATTGTTTTGAAGACTCATAGGCAGTTTTGGAGATTTTAAAATTGCAGAAAGGAGTCTTTGTTTATCGATTAAACTTTCCCTCAACCTTGTGTTGTGGTCTTCATTTATCGATATTGACTCCAGCAAGTCTTCACTGTCCATATCTTCATTCAAAAGGTTTTTTCTTAAATTTGATATCCCTTTTGCAATATTCTCAAGTATATCTGCGTCCATATCTATCCTCATTTCAAGGATGTTGCTAAATATATGAAAACCTGAATTAAATAGATTTGGAAGGGAAATAATCTTTTTTATACATTCTTCAAATGTACGAAGTTCTCTGTATCTTATTGTGACAAGAAAATTATCCTGTAAAATAAATGAAACAGTTTCATTGTGGGGTGTATTGTCGACTATTGTGAAGAAGTAGGTGTTTACGGTGATATCCTTGGAAGTTTCCCAATAGCGTGAAGAAACTTCAATCTCTTCTGTTTCCTGTTTTGTGGGGAAATCAACATTATATCTTGAAGCAATTATCTTAAACTCTTCAGGGAGCGGGTTAATCATATCAATCCAGAGCAGTTCTCCAAAATCTGGAAGAGAGGTATTGATATCCTGACATGTTTTTATCACGCCATTTTTATCTCTGGAGTAAATTTTAATCATATTTTACCTCCCTTTAAAGTTTATTAAAACTATTCTTTTTTTGTATAAATTTCAATTAAAATTATTAAAATTAATATATTGAATAGTATGTTAGTCTTCCATCAAGACCACCATTTTTTAATGGAAATTTCATGGATGTTTTTAGACCAACACTTTTTATCAACTCTCTATTTCCAAAATATACGTATGCCTTGCTGCCTTTGCACCTGTTTTTTAAAAAATCTCCAAAATTTTTTATTAGCTTTTGAATTTCACTTTTTTCACCAAGCCTCTTACCGTAAGGTGGGTTTGTGATAATTGTTGAATCGTCGATACTGTTAATCTTTGCAAAATCACTGATGTTGAGCGATACATTATTTCCACCGGGAATAAGCTTTAAGTTGTTTCTGGCAATGCTTATCGCTTCTTTATCAATGTCACTGCCATGAATAAGCCCTTTTGGGAGTTGTTTTATCCCTTTTATTAGGTTATTTTTAGTTTTTTCAAAAAGGCTTTTATCAAAATCAGGCATATAGTATAAACCCAAATTTTCTCTGTTATAACAAGAAGGTATATTGCAATATTTAAGCAATGCTTCAGCAAGAATAGTGCCTGAGCCGCAAAAAGGGTCATACAGTTTTGTATCCCCATCCCAGCCTGAAATGCGGACGATGGCTGCAGCAAGATTCTCCATCATTGGAGCTTCTTTGCTTTGTTTACGGTAGCCTCTTCTGTGAAGGGAGCCTCCGGTCAGTTCAAGGCTGATTGTGGCCTTATTGTTATTGATATAGAGATTAAACCATATATCAGGAGTCTTGGGTTGAACATCTGGTCTTTTTGCATATTTATCTCTAAAGTAGTCTGCTATTGCATCTTTGAGGCATAATGATGCATATTGAGAGTGTGTAATCAAGCTGTTGGATGTAGAGGCAAATATTGCAAATGTTTTTTCCAGACTCAAAAAGTCTTCCCACTTTATTTGCCTTGCAGTTTTGTAAAGATATTTGGTGCTGTGGCAATCAAAAGTAATCAAGGGTGCTAAGATTCTTGTAGGTATTTTTGCTGAATAGACAATTTTATATAGAGTTTCTTTTGATGCACTAAAAGAAACTCCTCTGTATTTTGTATTTAGTTCAAACGCACCAAGCTCTTCAAGTTCTTCAGCAGCTATTTTTTCAAGATTGTCGAGTACTACAGCAAAATATTTCCCTGTTTTTAGGTATTGGTACATTAACTTCTTTTCTCCTTTGCGATTTCCACAATTGGCCTTTTACCTTTTTTATGCTTTTTAAAGTATGAAAGAATTACTTCTGCTTCCTCGTAAGGCGCAGTTACGAAAGAGAATTTGTCAAAGACCTTTACCTCTCTTAACTTATTTTGTTCAACTCCTGTCTTTTCATAAATAAAATCTACAAGTGTCTTTGGCGAAAAGTCATTTTCTTTACCAAGTGAAACAAATAGCCTTGCTTTCCCTTTTTTGTTTATAGATTTGACATCTGCGATTTCAGAGTATGTGGATTCATCAAATTCGTCATTATAGTTTATTGATAAAAGGGCTTTGATTATCTTTTCAGGGGAAATGCTGTCCAATAGTTCACTTGCAACATCGTCAATATGTTTGTTTCCATAATAATCAAGGTTTTCAGCAGTGCTTTTTATCTCCTCTATTATTTTTGATTTTTTAGTTTCAATGATATCTGAAATTTTTGGCAAATCACCCTTTTTTATTTTTGCTTTAGCAATTCTCATGATATAAACAAGTCTTCTGTACTCTTCAGGTGTCACAAATGTAATTGCAGTCCCCTCTTTACCTGCTCTTCCTGTTCTACCTATTCTGTGTACATAAGATTCAGGGTCTTGAGGAAGGGAGTAATTTATTACATGAGTTAAATCGGAAATATCTATTCCTCTTGCAGCAACATCGGTTGCAACAAGTATATTAATCTTTTTTTCCTTGAATTTTTTTAAAATTCTTTCCCTCTGGTATTGTGAAATATCACCATGAAGTGCATCAGCGCTGTATCCTCTATCAAGAAGCTTGTTGGTCACATTATCCACATCAATTTTTGTTCTGCAAAAGAC